>JAYZWP010000263.1:0-3114 GCA_036142245.1 Pseudomonadota bacterium
CCTTGCGCTGGCGATCGCCAGCGGCTTTGCGCTCCATAAGTCCTTCATCCGGCTGCGTCTGTGGCGGGCCAGGCAGCCATCATTGCGGGGGCGTGCCTGAATGGTGCGCCTGTCACTGTTCGGCTTACTGATTCAGGCACAGGTGGAGAAGGGTTTTGTCCACAGCACTGCTGTACTGTGGCGGGCTGTCGGCTTCCGAGCGATGCTGTTTCTTACCGGGCAGTGGTTTGTTCTGAAGGATTTTCAGTCCGGTCCGGGCCATCAAGATCTACCGTCGCGTACCGCTGCACCTGCTAAGGGGCGAGCCGTAGGACGACATGTCCGAGTGGTAGGCGGACATCTCAGCGAAACGGTCAGTCTGAGCCTGCCGTCCTACCGTCTGAGGTCATAGCCCCGCGATCTACGCCGCCTCGGCCGTGTTCACGCCGCTGCCCACGCGGCGGCGCCGGCGCGCTGAGGAGAGACTCAGTTCGGGCTCGGCCGGTTGCGCAGTCCGCCGTGGTGGCCCCAGAAGCTGATGTCCTGATACTGGGCTACTGTCCAGTTGTCGAGATCATCGATCACCAGTCCGCCCGCGCCAATTTCCAGGTCGAAGCCGCTGGGAGTCTGAGTGTAGAACGAAATCACCCGATCATTGGTGTGCTGGCCCATGGTCATGGTGATGTTCAGTTTGTCGTACTTGGCGATGTCGTAGGCTTTGCCGACATCCGTCATCGACTCCAGTTCCAGCATCAGGTGTCCCACCGCGTTGTGGGGTGCAGCCCCCAGGGCCAGGCTGTGCTGGCGGCGGTTGCAGTGCAGAAAGTAGGCGTACCCCTGCAGGGCGGTCATGTGGATGGAGTCGCTCAGCCGGAATCCCAGGCGGTGGTAGAACGTCATGATGGCGTCGAAGTTCGGCGTCAGATAGAGGATATGTCCCAGGCCGAGTTCTCCGGTGACGAATCCCCCCATGTCCCGGGAGGGTTTGAATTTCAGACCGCAGGTATGGCCATAAAACAGTTCGGTCGGATTGTCGCCGGGGTCCTTCAGTTTGAGCATGCCGAGCACGTTGCGTTGCGCGCACTCATCCCGGCTGGCCTCGTGATACGCGATGCCCAGATCGTCCAGCACTCCCCGGGCCTCGTTCAGCGACTCCACAGTCCCGACATCCCATCCGGTGTAGGCGATGCCCGGTTTGTCCGCTTTGTGCACATTGATTCGACTGTAGTGGTCATCGATGCGCAGCTTCAGGGTGTCATCGCTCTTTTCCGCGACTTCCGCACCGACCAGGCGGGTGCCATAGTCCTCCCATTGCGCGATGTCCGGCACCGTGACACCCAGATAGCCCATACCTTTGATAATCATCTCAGTAAACCTTATGTTCGAGTCCGTCCCGATACGCCTGAATATCCGTTGCCCGCTCAGGGAAAACCGGGACGTGTTTTTATCACAGCCCGGGCCGGCGTTGGTGCGCCCGGGTTACGATGCGGACCGGGTCTTGGCTGAGCGGCGCAGATCGCCCCGGTGGTGGAAATGAGCCGCGCCCTGCCCGGGAGGCTCTGAGCGATTCAGAGTTTCACTGGACCATTTCAAACAATAGCTGACGGGCGTGGCAAGCTAGTCTCGTCACGCGCCGTGTCGGGTGTCTTGCCGCTATGGCGTATCGGTCTGTGACGTGTGGCCGCATCATAGGGACGTGTGGCCGCATCATAGGGAGGAGGGGCGACAAGTGATGCAGATACTGATCCCCGGATCGCTGGCCTTCATCATGTTCGGCATGGGGATGGGGCTGAAGGTCGCGGATTTCAGTCGCCTGGTCCGTATGCCGCGCGCCGTCGGCGTCGGGCTCGTAAGTCAGATGGTTCTGCTGCCGGTCGTCGCGGTGATTCTGATCGAGTTGTTCCCCATGCGGGACGCTTTTGCCATCGGCCTGCTGATCATTGCCTTGACCCCCGGGGGCGCCGTGTCCAATCTTTGGACTTATCTGGCGCGGGGCGACATCGCGTTGTCTGTCACGCTCACGGCGTGCAGCAGCATGCTTGCTGTATTTTCGGTGCCGGTACTGCTCAACCTCGCGCTGTTCCACCTGTTCGCGCAGACCGCCGATGTGCGCTTGCCGGTGGGACAGACCATGTTGCATATCGCCCTGATCACGGTGATTCCTGTCAGCGTCGGCATGGTGATTCACGCCCGCTTCGAGGCTTTCACGCGGCGTGTCGAAGGCGTCGTACGACTCCTTTCGATCCTGTTTCTGGTGATGGCCATCGGCGGCATCATTTTTCGCGAAAGGGCCAGTTTCCTCGACCTGGTGTTGACCGCGGGACTGCCGGTGCTGATCTACAACTTTACCGTCATGGCCGCGGGTTTCGGGTTCGCGAGGCTGGCCAGACTGCCGCCCCGCCAGGTCATCACAATCGCCATCGAGGTGGGGATTCAAAATGTCATCCTCACCGCGACCCTCGCCGTGGCGCCGCAGTTTCTCGGCCGCACCGATATCGGGCTGCTGCCGAGTGTTTACGGGTTCACCATGAGCTTTTTCGTCCTCGGTTTTATCGGCCTGATCAAATGGCAGCCGCATTTACTGGGTGGGGAGAAGCCGCTCGGCGCAGTCGCCGCGCCGGAATGACCGCCACATCCCCGCCCGGTCGACGCGTTTGAGCGTGCACGTCTCGCCAAATCGGGACAATTTCCGATGATATCGACATCCAAAGGAGAATCGACATGAACACACAGAGAACTCGTTTATCAGGCACGTGTCGTGGGTATTACTATTCCGCCTTGATCGGGTTTTGCGGCATTGCGGTGGCGGGTCTGGCGCAGAGTGCGTCGTTGCCGTTGGTGAGTAACCCCAGCGTGGTGGTGATCGGCGACAGCATCGGCGAGGGTGTCCAGGGAGCGGACGCTGCTGCGGCTACCCAGGTATTCAGTTACGCGAACTGGCTTGGGTCGCAGATGAACGCGGGAATGACCTTGCCGTTGATACGAACCAATCTTTTTGGTGTTGTGGGAAACACCAGCAACCGCTCACGCATCGATCCCGCGGTCGTTGCGTCCAACGTTTCCGTATCCGGGGCGACGGTGAATTCCCTTCTCAACGAGGCGGCCGATCCGGTGATCGACACGGAGACGGATCTG
>JAYZWP010000264.1:0-3202 GCA_036142245.1 Pseudomonadota bacterium
CGCGTCGAGTGCGACGGAGATGCCGGGCTGTGTCGCGTCCGTGTCATGCGCCGCGTCGGGCCGGGACAGCGCCCCTTGCCCGAATGACAGGTCGCCGGTGTAGGTGATCTCCATTTGACCGGCATCCCCGGCCGTGAACTCGAGCGCCCCGGCCAGTGCTCCCGACCCCAACCGGACCTGCCCGTCACCGGCTACCGGCACCAGCGCATCACGCAGCGAGATGTCGCCGGTGTGGCTCACGCGCAACCCCCCGGTGGGAGTCTGCCCGATCTCCACGGTCGTGTCGGCGGACAGCTCGCCGGAGAGTCCTTCAAGCCCGGCGAGCCGCGCGAAGGGTTCCAACGAGAGGGCCTCGAAGGACAGACGCAGTTCGGAGTCCGGCAGATCGGCGAATAGCCGCAGGTCGCTGTCGAGTTGAAAGGCGGTTCCGTTGATGCGCCCGCTGACCTGTCCCGTACCGGCGCTCTCCGGCGCCCAACTCACCAGAGAAGACAACACGAAACGGTCGATGACCAGACGCTGCGTACTGTCTGCCAACTCCACCGGCAAATCGATCTGTTCGAGCACCAGGTGGCGCAGCGCCAGGCCCCACTCGAGACCCTCCTCCTCTTCCTGCCCGGACGCAGGCAATTCAATCCCGGCCAGGTGCCACTGCGTGCCATGCTGGCTGACCGGCAGGGTCAGTCCGCTGATTTCAACTGCGGTCAGATCAAGCCGCCGATCAAGCAGGCTGCGCCAGCGCCACGCGACCCGCAGGTCCCCGAGAGATGCGGTCGCGCCACCGGGCCCGGACAGCGAGAGCGATTGAACCCCGAACGTGGCGGTAAACAGGTTGAGATCCACATCGTGGATCTCAACCCGCTCCGCCCCCATCTGCTGGAGGGCGCGAGTCAGCGCGAATTGCACGGAGAGCGGCAGCGCGATGAGCAGCACCATCACCACGACCAGCGCACCGAAAACAACCCACCAAACCCTGCGGACGCGTCGGGAGGTCGGTTTACCTGTCGGGTCCATTACGACTCATCTGTTCGTTCCGCAAAGTGTCCGGTCGCCAGACGTCCCGCGGTGGGCGAGACATCCTCAGTAGCCGGCCCTGACCCCGGCGATGAAGTGGAGCACGGCGCGGTTGAAATCCTCCGGATTTTCAATCGCGACGTAATGCCCGCAGTCCGGCAGGATCACGGCGTGCGCATTCGGATAGTCCTGTTTCATGGCGGCGATGTTTCGGTCCGGGTCCGGATCCTGGCTGCCCATCAGCATCAGCGTGGGGATGCGGTTGCCGTTCAGGCTGTCGAGAATCTCCTGCTTCAGGGCAGGCCGGATCAAGGGAAAATTCAGGAAGGTGGTCGCGGCGGTGGAGGCGTACATCCGCCGGAACAGATCCATGATGTGCGGCGACCCGAACACCTTGGGGCCCCAGAAGGTCTTGGTCTGCTTGCGCTCCTCGAATACCGCCTCCATACCCTCGCTGCGTGCCACCTCGAACAACCGCAGAAAACCGGCCTTCAGTTCGCCGGACAGCTGATCGAACAGTCCCTGACCGTCCGGAGTCACCATGATCTCGCAGCTCACCGGTATCCACGCCTTAACCATTTCCGGGTGGCGGGCACAGAACACCGCCGTGGTACTGACGCCCCAGTAGGCCTGTCCGACCAGGTAACAGGTCTCGACTCCCAGCGCCCTGAGCAGCTGATAGAGGTCTTCCGCCGTGTTTTCGTATGTGTAGAAGCCGGGAGCTTCGTCCTGCGATGCCACTTTCGACGAGCGGCCGTGCCCGCGCAGATCGAAGCGGATGGTCCTGAAATGCCGCGCGAACTGCGGAAAGTTGTAATCGTAGCTGTGCAGATTGGCGATGACGTTGTGCACCAGCACCAGCGCCTCGCCCGTGCCGGCCTCCTCGTAATGAATATCGATCCCGTTAACCTGGATCGTCGGCATGCTGGCGCCCTCCCGATCTGCCCTCTGTCACCGGGCCACGAGTCCGGTCACACGAGAATCCCGTCGAGTGCCGGACGCACCTGCCTGGCGAATAACTCCAGGGTTTTGGTCACCTGCCAGGATTGGATTCCACCCAGGTGGTGGATGACGGAAAACTCCTGATAGCGGCCCTGCTCCAGGAAGTCCCCCAGCCGCTGCGCGACCTGATCCGGGGTGCCGACGAGCGCCATCTCCTGGTCGATGATGTCGTCGTAGCTCATGGCGCGCATCTGCTGAAACGCGTCGCCCGCATAAAAGCCGTAACCCGCTTCGAGCAGCCGCTCCTTGGTCTTCGGGTCCTGCACACTGTCGATGGGCGACATGGCGTGCTGGTAGTAGGTGAGCAGCACATCCTTGATTTCCCGGTGCGCGCGGTCCGCATCCTCGTCCATGTAAACGGTGCGCACGGTACAGACATCCGGTTCCGTGCCGAACTCGCGGCAGGCGTCACGGTAAATCTGAATGGCGTCGTGGAAGAAAGCGAAAGGCGCCGGGCCGCCGCAGACGATGCCCCAGCCGTTCTGTGCCGCCACCCGAAACGCCGCTCCGCTGGTGCCCGCCATATAGACCTTCGGGTATGGCTTCTGGACTGGCTTGGGCACGATCTCGACATCCTCGACCGACCAGAATTTGCCGTCATAGGTGAGTTTGTCCTGACTGAGTCCCCGGGTGACGATCTCCAGGCACTCCAGGTACCGCTGTTGACTCTCTTCCATCTGCATCCCGGCCGGCTCGTGGATCCAGCCGTGCCCGCGGCCGACGCCGAAATCGATTCGACCGTCGGTCAGGATATCGGCGGTGGCGAGCTGACTCGCCAGCACCATCGGGTTATGCAGTGGCAATACGTGGCAGACGGTACGGAAACGGATCCGACGGGTGCGCTGCGCCGCCGCGGAGAAAAAAGCCAGCGGATCCGCCGAAATCGAGAAACCGGGGAAAAAGAAATGCTCCAGGGTCGTGGTGTATTCGTAACCCAGCCGGTCAGCCAGCTCGATGTGCCGCAGCGTTTCCCAGACATCCTCGTAATAAGACCCTCCCGGCAGGGACTGCATTTCAGAGTAAGTTCCGAAGCGGATCGGTTTGCCTTCAGCCATGAGTCATCTCCCTTAGTCCTGTTAGTGCCCTGGCTACCAGGAGTACCCCAGCGTGAACAGGTACTCCTTATCGGTACTGCTGCTGCTCTGCGCCGGTGTGCGGTCCCAATCGATATTGGTCTGGGCGGTTG
>JAYZWP010000265.1:0-3122 GCA_036142245.1 Pseudomonadota bacterium
GGCGATCCATTTGACGATTTTCAACACCTGTCCCCGCTGTTCGTCCGGCCGGGAAGCATATAGCATCGCGACTGCTGCGCGTTATCTAGACCGCCGCGGCGCCAGCGCCGCACGTATCCGGACCGGAAAGGCCGATGGACAAACTGTTCGAGCAGGCTGCGAAGATCATAGAAGCCGCGGCGCGCAGTCCCCTGGGAATCCTGGCGCTGATGGTGCTGGCGTTGTCCGGCGCGGGGGTGCTGCTGTTTCGCGACGCCTCCGAGGGCGTGCGCCTGACCGCATTCGGGCTGCTGTTTACCGGGTGCGTTGCGTTCGCTGCCGCGCTGGCGACGCAGCGGCAAGGTCGAGGGTTTTCCAGCAAGACCGAAGCTGATGTCAGGCCGATGCGCCCGGCGACGCTGCGCCGCACCGCCGGGCGGGTGCCCTCGGAATCCCTGACCGCCACCCTGGTGCGTCTGGGGCTGTATGACAGCCGCCGCAATCCCGCCGGCCCTGGTCCGCGGCACGAGTATCGCCAGCAACTGATGGGGAATATCGTCACCGTGGTGGATGAGGCCACCGGATTGCAATGGCAGACGGGTCCGCTGCGTCGCACCACCCGGACCGCAGCGGACGCGCTGGTAGCCGACGCCAACGCGCAGCGGTTCGCCGGCTACGCCGATTGGCGTTTGCCGACCGTGGAGGAGGCGGCCGGTCTGCTCGCGCCGGAGGCGTCCTCCGGTTTGCACATCGATCCGCTGTTCGGCCGCGACGACGGCCATTTCATCTGGTGTGCCGATACCGCGGAGGAAGGTGTCGGTTGGGTGATCTATTTCGCCGACGGCATGGTGGCGCGGGAATCGGCGCACTTCAACGCCGCCGTGAGGCTGGTCCGAACCGCCGGCGGCGACTCCGACTGAGTGTCCCGGTGCGGCGTTGATCAGTCCGGATAACGTTCCGGGTGGCTGGCCAGGTCGGCCAGAAAGTCGTCCAGCATGGCGGCGGTGTCGAAGGCGGGGTTCCAGCCCCATTCCGTGCGCGCGAACCGATCGTCGATCGGTTTGATGATCCGGTCGATGAACGCCTGGCGCTGCGGGTCCACGGCAAACTCGATGGTTGCCCCGGGAACCCTTTCCCGCACCAACTCGGCAAGTTCTTCCGCGGTGGGGGTCGGCGGCACGCCGTTGATGAGGTAATTGAACTGGACGAGCTGCTCGCGCGGCGTGCGGGATAGCTGCAGCACCCCTCGTGCGGCATCTTTCACGTAGACCAGCGGCACCCGGGTATGGGGCGCAACCTCGATGGTATAGGGGCGCCCTTTGGCGCACTCCTCGACCACCCAGGAGTGGAATTGCGCGGCCCCGGGCGTGCGCACGCCCGGGCCGCAGATGCCGGGGAAGCGGATACCCCGGAAATCCAGGCCGAAGCGATGCCGATAGAAATTTCCGGTACCCTCGCCGAACAGTTTCGCGGTGCCATAGAAGGAGAGCGGGCGTTGCAGGGTGAGGTCATCGATCGCCTCGCCGGTCATGTCGAGTCCGTAGGTACCGATACTGCTGGCGAACAGCACCTGAGGCACGCGCATGATCCGTGCGGCTTCCAGGATATTGAAGGTGCCGTTGACGTTCGCCTGCATCGCTGCGGCCGGGTCGAGGTCGGATGCCGTCGAGAGCATCGCGCCGAGGTGATAGATCGCTTCCGGCTGTGACTGTTGGACCACGTCCAGGATATGGCTGAAGTTGCCCAGATCGCCGCGCACGAGATGGATCTGATCCTTCAGGTCCGCCAACCGCCGGTGGGAAGCGCTGACGTGGAACACCGTCACCTCGTGGCGGCCTTCCGCGACGAGTTGGCGTACCACCTCCGCCCCAATGAATCCGGTGCCGCCGGTCACGAGTATCGCCATCTTGCCGTTTCTCCTCGAATCAAAAAAAGTGTTTAGGTACAGTCCGTTCCGGAGACTGTCTTGTCGCTATACTTGCGCGCCCTGCGGGCAGACGCAGGACTCCGCCCGGCGTTCCCACTCCCGGCATCCGTGGCAGCGCGGTGGCGAGTATCCCATTTTGCTTTCGAGTACGGTTTCAGGTCACGCTTGGCAGGCCGACCCGACCTGTTGGGCGTGCCGATGGCAGGAGGTCAGATGGATTCGCAGCGCACGCCTAATGCGCTTGTCCGCCGCACAGTGCGCATTGCCTGCACTGGGGTGTTGTCGTTACTGGTGGTCGCAACGGTTTGCCGTTCCGCCAGCGCCGCCGATGAACTGGAAATCTTTGGCTGGATAGAGCATGCCGAAGTCGGTGCGGATGGCAAAGCTTTGCCGATGAAAGCCAAGTTGGACTCCGGCGCCCGCAGCTCGTCGCTACACGCGACGAACATCGAAAGGTTCGAGAAGGATGGGGAGCGCTGGATCCGTTTCAGCGTAGCCTGGGAAGACAAGAAGTCGCAGGATCGGATCGATCCCGTGGTGTTCGAACGCCCATGGGTCGACGACGTACTCATCAAACGTCATCGGCGCGATTCCCACAAACGCCCCGTGGTGGAGATGGTGATCTGTCTGGGTGGCGAACGCCGTGCCATCGAGGTCAATCTGATCGATCGCGGTCGCTTCCTCTACCCGTTGCTGCTGGGGCGGCGAACCCTGGCCGGATGGGGTCTGATCGATCCGGGTCGGACTTTTTTGCAGTCCGAGACATGTCCCGCCGACTAACGCCGCGCAAGGACAGCGCTCGGATCCGTTCGATACCGCGCATCGCCGGCTTCCCAGTCATCAGGTGATCTAACGCCCGGGACACTACATGCATTCTCGTACTCGCCACGTTCTGATACTGGCCATCCTGTTGATCCTCACCGGCGGCGCCGTTGCCGGTTACAAGGCGACGGTCTATCACGTGCCTTTGGTTCCCGATGCATCCGTGCCGGGCTGGAACGTCGACGCGCGGGTCTCGTTTTCGCCCGTCCAGAAAACGCCGGTGAAATTCGTCCTTGCGGTGCCGCAGCCCAAGGCGCCGCTGACGCTGCTGAGCGAAACCGTGGTGGCCCCGGGTTACGGCATGACGGAGGGTCGCGACGGACCCAACCGCATCATGACCTGGACGATCCGGCGTGTCAGTGGCAAGCAGACGCTCTTTTATCAGGCCAGAGTG
>JAYZWP010000266.1:0-3596 GCA_036142245.1 Pseudomonadota bacterium
CAATCGCCTGTTGTTCAATGAGACAGCGCCGCGCTGAGTCGGCTTTCCCGGCACCCGGCAGGCTCTGGTCACCAGCGGTTTCCGGGGGAGAATTCCCGTGACGTGCAGGGTGACACTTGAAATGAGATACGGGGAGAAGGCTGCCAATCTGGCGGAAAGCGCGCACCGATAAGGTTTTCGGCGAAATGTTGGGGGTTCGACATTTATAGATGATTTGAGAAAAACGCGCGTCGCAAGCCAACTGTAAATCGTAAATATGCGACGGAATCGGGTCGCTTGGGGGTGAAAAATTGCGCTCAGTTCACCCCCCAGAACGCGCCTCGCAAAGGTGACAAGTACATATAATTGTGCCAGCGCTCTGATGACTGGAAATTCACCGGGCCAGCTAGATCGGCTATTCAGCCCTTTCTATATGCGGGGGGTGGTGTCCCGCCAGAGCGCTATTTTTTTATGACTTCGTACTGATCGCCCCGGCCAGCCCGCGCGGGTCGAGCGAGCCCCCGGAACGGACGAAGTTCAGGTTGTTGCCGCGCTTTCGGAAATTCACGCGGACGACGCATTTCCCTACCTTTTCGGCGCTATCCTGAAGCGGGAACACATACAACAAAGCGGGCGACCTGGTATCCCACATAACGAGCACGCTGTTCATGTCATGTCTCCCTTACGAGCGGAGTGTAAAAATCG
Source organism: Pseudomonadota bacterium (assembly GCA_036142245.1). Classification (GTDB taxonomy): domain Bacteria; phylum Pseudomonadota; class Gammaproteobacteria; order Immundisolibacterales; family Immundisolibacteraceae; genus JAYZWP01. The sequence goes on from JAYZWP010000266.1 coordinate 685, forward strand.
AGTGCCGAGCGCACCAAGGAGGAACACATCATGGCCATTTGTCTGTCCCCGGGCGGTTCCACGATCTACAACTCACCGCGCTTTTCGGATTCCCTCATGGTCGCCACCCAGGATGGCGTCGTTACCCTCATCCCCGATAACAACGGGTGGCGCCGCTCTCACCACGGGCTCACCGGTCATCACGTCTGCGCTCTGGTAAGGGAACCGGACAGCGGACGGTACTTCGCCGGGACCCACGACGCGGGGATCGCCGTCAGCGACGATGGCGCGGATTGGCGATTCAGCAATGCAGGACTCGACATCACCAATGTCTTTAGCCTTGCTGCGCCAGACGGCCGTGGCGATGGCCGTGTCTACGCCGGTACCGAGCCGGCGGCGATTTTCGTGAGCGATGACCTGGGAGACTCCTGGCGGGCGCTGGAAGGTTTCGAGAACGCCCCCAACCGGGACACCTGGATGTTTCCCGCCCCACCCTTTCAGGGCCACGTAAAGACCTTCTGCTTCGACCCCGACGACCCGGACCATTTTTACGTCTGCGTCGAACAGGGTGGGCTCTACAGCACCCGCGATGGCGGGGCTACCTGGGAGGAACACACCGCCGGCATGCCGAACGACGCCCACCGGGTGCTGATGCACCCGACCCGCCGGAACCGCATCTATCTGTGCAACGGTTTTTTCTTCAACCGCAGCGACGACGGCGGCAAAACCTGGTTTGAAATGGCCAATCAGACCAGCAGTATCGGCTACGCCGACGCCCTGCTTTGCCACCCCAACAAGCCGGAGACCATGGTCGTGAGCGGCGCCTTCGCGACGCCCGACACCTGGATGCAGGGCTCGGCGAACTCCCATGTCAGCCGCACGCGCGATGGCGGCGATCACTGGGAGGATGCCCGCGAAGGTTTTCCGGAGGAAATCCTCGGCAGCTTCGAGGCCGGCTGCATCGAGGCCTGCGGTGAAGCGTCGCGAATATTCCTCGGTACCACCCATGGCGAGGTATGGTTGAGCGAGGATGAAGGCAGTCATTGGCGGCTTGTAGCCGCTGATCTGCCGTCGATATCGAAGTGTTTCCACGCGGACATGATCCTCGGCCGGATGAAGCTCGACCCGAGCCAGATCCAGGTTCCGCCGGAGATTCGGGCGCAAATGGAACGCATGGCGGCGCGTTAAGTTTGCGGCGATCGGCTCGCGCCCCGAGCACCGGCGTTGCCCGGTTGCCACCAATTGCCGGGCAGCTGCTGAGGCTTTACCACCTCACGCCGCACCGCTGCCGGGTCACGCGCTGACGCGCTACCGGGCAGACGGCGCCCCCGGAATCAGAACGGCGGCGCCCTGCAGCTTGCCGTCGCGCAAATCGGATATGGCGCGTTCCGCATCCGCCAGCGGGTAGGAGACAGTCAGGGTCTGAACGGGATAGCGCGACGCCAGCGCCATGAAAGCGTCGCCGTCGGCGCGCGTGAGATTGGCTACCGAGCGCACGGTCCGTTCGTGCCAGAGGAGCTGGTAGGGAAACTGCGGGATATCACTCATGTGGATCCCGGCGCAAATTACCGTACCGCCCTTGTCCACCGCGCGCAGCGCCTCCGGGACCAGCGCGCCGACCGGGGCGAACAGCAGCGCGGCGTCGAGCGGTTGCGGCGGCACATCGATGGACGCGCCAGCCCAGACAGCCCCGAGCGACCGGGCAAACTGCTGAGCCGCGTCATCACCCGGGCGGGTGAAGGCGTAGATCTCTCGCCCCTCGTGCTGCGCCACCTGGGCGATGATGTGGGCGGCGGCGCCAAAGCCGTAGATACCGACCCGATGGGCGTCTCCCGCCATGGCGTAAGCCCGATAGCCGATCAGCCCCGCGCACAGCAGCGGCGCGGCGTGCTGATCATCGTAACGTTCCGGAAGACGAAAGCAGTAGCGTGCATCCGCCACAGCGTACTCGGCGTAACCGCCGTCGAGGGTGTACCCGGTGAATCCCGCCGCGTCACACAGGTTTTCCGCGCCACGCCGGCAGTACCGGCACCGCCCGCAAGTTCGCCCCAGCCATGGCACACCGACCCGCTCGCCCTCGGCAAACTGCGCGACGCCCTCACCGCACGCCGCGACGGTAGCGACAATCTCATGGCCCGGAATGACCGGCAGCTTGGAATTCGGCAGGTCGCCGTCGACCAGGTGCAGATCGGTGCGGCAGACGCCGCAGGCGTTTACCCGAAGCAGCACTTCACCGGCTCCGGGCTCCGGGCGGGAACGCCGTTCCACCCGCAACCCCGTGGCCGGTCCGTGATAGCAGACCGCGAGCATGTCGTGGGGCACGGCCTCGGCTAGTCCGTCGCGGCCTTCTGCCATGGCCAGCGCCCTTCCACTTCGAGGTGCAGGGTCACACTGAGAAAGCTGCGGATGACAATGATCAGCGCCAGGGTGCCCACATTCTCCAAGGACTCCGCCACGACCACGGTGCGGATGATGTCCCCGGCGATGAGGAACTCCAGCCCCAGAATGATGGAACGGCCCAGATTCCGCCGGTAAGCACGATAGGCCAACCCCTCCTCCAGGCGGTGCCAGTCCCGCAGACAGACGGCAGTGGACAGCAATGAGCCGGCGATGATGATCAACACGCCGAACGCTTCGATGCCGTACCCGGCCGCCGTGATGACATCACTGAATTGATCCGCCACTCGCCGGTCTCCTTCGGTTGAAGGCCGAAGCGAGGTGAACCGGCATACCGAATCCGCTCACCCGCCCCAACCAACTCTTCTGCCCGCAAAACGGGCTTGGCGACTGCGCTCTACGAGGCGGAGGGTATGCGCCTGAAACCCTCGTACCCGGCCGCGGCTACCTTGTCGCAGATCTTCCGGTACACGTCGTGTCCACCCGGGTAGGGTTACTGCAAGCGCCGCTTGCCCGGCACGTTCGCCCCCACCCAC
>JAYZWP010000267.1:0-4594 GCA_036142245.1 Pseudomonadota bacterium
CTCGACATACCCGACACGCAGGGTGATCCAGTCGAGGACCGCCGACACATTGAGTCCCACCATCTGTTCCGCATCGAAATCGAGACCCAGGGCGTCATCCGACTCTGACCCGACGTAGGGGTTCAGGGTGATGTCGAAGCCCATCAATTGCGTGTTGAGCAGCAGGTCGGCGCCGTTCATGCCGAAAATCGGTACCAGCGAGTACATCTCCACCGGCGGGCGAATCCAGGGGTAGGCGAACCCGACGTCCAGGTAATCGGAGACCAGAAACGCCGGAAATTTCACGCGACCGGCCCGCAACTTGGCCGCGTCGTTCAGCGCATAGCCGACATAAGCCCAATCGGTTTCCAGATCGTGATCCTCTTCACCGCGCGAGATCAGCAGCGCCGTGAAATCCAGATCGTCAGTCACGACGACGGAGATCTGTAAACCCAGAACACTGTCGGGATCGAACTTCCACTCGTCGCTGATATCGCTCTGGTAGTTGGAGTCGTCGTTGTTGCTTTTCGCTGCTGCTGCCGTGAGAAAGCCGTTGAAGGAAACATCCATGTCACCGAGCCTGGCGGCCGGAGCAGCCTGGCTGCCGAGGAGCAGCAGCGTGACCGCAGCGGCGCCGAGGGTGTTGAAAGCAGGGTGATTCATGAATCCTCTCCGTTGCAATATCGTCGTGGATCGTGGTGAGCGCGTAGTCGGCGCGGCGGTTCAAACCTTGAACTGTGTGACGCGCTGGTGAAGCTGCTCGGCCACCGCGGCCACCTGGGTGCTGGAATCGGTGACTGCCTTGGCGCGCATCACCGCCTCCTCGGTGATACGGCGGATGTTGTCCAGGCTGTCGCCGATAGTCGAAGCGATCGCCTTTTGCCGCTCGGTGGCACTCGCAATATCGCGGTTCATGCTGGTAATGGTGCCCACGGTCGCGGTGATCTGTTCGAGCGACATGCCCGCGGCGCTGGCTTTCTCGACGCTTGATTTCGCGCGCTCGCGCCCGCCGGTCATCAGCGTGACCGCGTTTTTCGCGCCGCTGCGGACCCCCTCGATGATGCGCTGGATCTCCAGCGTGGATTCCTGGGTACGGGAGGCGAGCGTGCCGACCTCGTCGGCAACCACCGCGAACCCGCGCCCCTGGTCGCCCGCCCGGGCTGCCTCGATGGCGGCGTTCAGCGCTAACAGTTTGGTCTGCTCGGCAATGTCCCGGATCACGTCGATCACCACGCCGACGTTGTCGCTGTCGCTGCCGAGCCGGGTGATCACGTCCGTCGCCACCTCGACCTCTCCGGCGAGATTGTCGATGGCGCCCACGGTGGCGCTTACCACCTCGCGTCCCTGGCCGGCTTCGCGGTCGGCACACTCGGCGGCCTGCGCCGCCGCCGCGGCATTGCCCGCCACCTCGGTTACCATCTGGGTGATCTGATCGATGGAGGACAGCACCGTGACCGCTTCCTGTTGCTGCGATTCGGCGCCCGACTGGCTGTCCGCGGTGGTCGAGGCCAGCACATCAGCGGCGTGGGCCAGCTCCTGAATCGAGTCGATCATCTCGCGCACCAGACCACGCAACATCTTGATGAAGTCGTTGAAAGCGCTGACCAGCTCGCCGATCTCATCGTCTCCCCGCGAGGTCAACTGCTTGGTCAGATCACCCTGCCCGGTGGCCATGGAGCGCAGGTTCCGGGTGAGCTGTTCGATGTCCTGGACGACAAAGGAGGCCACTGTCCAGGCCGCCACCGGCAACGACAGCATGACGGCGAGCGCGATCGCGATGCCGATGTACAGGGCGTTGTTTGCCGAGGACTGGGCCGCTGCGATGGTTTGCGTGAAGCGGTTGTACTGACCGTCGCGAAAGGCGTCGATCTGCCGCTCCAGTCTCGTACGCTGTTCGCCGAGTTCCTGGATGTTGTCTGCCAGACGCTCCAGCGGCAGTGTGTTGTAGATGACCGCGTCGGCGATATAGGCGCCGGCGGAAAAATATTCTTCCAGAGTTGTCGCGAGGGCGTCGATTTCAGCCTCGGTCACCGGGTCGAGTTCGGCGATCCGGGCCAGATTGCCGTGCAGTTCGTCCAGCACGGCACTCGCCTGCTCGAGCGGCGCTGCTTCTCCGGAGGCGCCCGCTTCCTGAAAAAGCTCGAACATCTTGCCGAGCTTGGCCCGGGAAGCGTCCGCCAACTCCAGCACCGGGAAATTCCTTTCCACCGTCGCGGCAAGGCGGTCCGCGTTGGATTTCGTGACGTTGAAGCTGTACGCGAGGAATGCGGTGAACGCGACGATGCCCACGGCGGCAATCAGCATCATTTTTTTACGAATCGAGAGGCTGTACATCCATCTCATGGCACCACACCTGTGTCGGTTGCAGAGAGAACAGAGCGCTCGGTGACCGGGCCGGTCTTCCCCGAACTCGACTCGGTAACGGCACCGAGGTGCGGGGCTTTAGGGATGCTGTGATCCATTCCGAGCTTTCCGTCAGAGGTGGAATGCACCGGCATGAATGAGACGCAGGTGATTGGTTCGCCGTGCGCAGCGCGGGGCAGGCACCGCGCTGCGGGAGCATTGAAGGACGGCTTGCGGGGTGTTATGCCGTGCTTGCGCAGCCTCCGCTGACGAGGGCCGTTATATCGGCCGGGAGGATTCCGGCGAGCCGCCGGCTGAGGTTTGAATATTCGTTGCGCGGCCGATGGGCAAGCAGGGTCGGGACCGCGCGAACGGCCGGCCGCTTTTCAGCCGCAGCGCAGCGACAGGCGCCCGGCGCCGTACCCGTCAATCTCGGCCAGGATATCCGCCTTGTGCGGGCCGTCGTAGAGTGCGGCAACGTCCTGCGGCAGCCCGTCGTGATCGCACAGTTCCGTCAGCCGGATACGCGCAACATCGCCTCGGTTGAAAAAGCCGACGCAGACGTTCATCAGCTCGTGGAGGTTGGCGCGCTCATCGTCCGTCAGTTTTCCGGTACGGATCGTGTCCTGTGCCGCGCCGACCGGGATCATGGTCAGCGCGGCGCTGGCGTAGGCGGCGAAATGCAGGTCGCAGGCACAGGCGGCGTGAGCCTTGCCCCCTTCGTCCCGATACACGCCCACCGCCGCCGCGCTGGAAAAACTGACCGGTTCGCTGTGGGCGGTGGAGACCTCTTTGCCAAGCAGGGTCGTCAGCAGCTGCTGAACCAGGTGTGGATCGGAGATGTGGTAACCGGACATGTCGTCACCCCCGTACCACCGGCGCGAGCGCTTCGCGGAATGTCTCCGCCGTGAAGGGTTTCGTCAGCATGAAGCTGGCTCCCTCGTTCAGGGCCATCTCCCGTACATCGGCGGTCGTTTCCGTGGTGATGACACCGAACCGTGCCGGGTGATCCGCGGCGCGCAGCGCCTTCAGCAGATCCATGCCGGACATGTTGGGCATGTTCCAGTCGGAGATGATCACCTCCGGTTTCTGGCTCTGCGCTTTCTCGAGCCCTTCGCTCCCGTCGGACGCTTCGATCGTTTCCAGACCGGAAAAACCGGACTGGCGCAAGGCGCGCTTGATCATCAGGCGCATGGCCTTGCTGTCATCCACTATCAATACTTTCATCCCCTGTCTCCGGGTCGCTGACAAAAACCGCCGTACGCAGCGGCGGCTTCGCGGTCACCGCTGCGTCATCGCCATCGCCATTGATATCGGTGACACTCGCCGAGGCTTTAGGGGTGTGCCTCGACCCGGCGTGCGCGGCCCCTCCCTCGGGCGCGCCGCACAGGAGTCGGCGGAGTTGCCGGTGGCGCGGCGGGCGGCCGCTGCCGGTCAGCCGGCAGCGCGAATCCCGCTGACCCGCTGGAACCCTCGCGGCAACGTCTTGCCGCGCCGCCCCCGGACGCCGGCATAGGCCGCCAGATCGTCCGGCTTCAAGGTGAGATGCCGGTTGCCGGCGTGGAGTGTCAGCGCCTGGTCCATCCGCAGCGAGACGGAGCCGACCAGGCGCTCCTGCGCGTCGCCTTTCAGGGCCGCGAGCTTCACGCCCCTGCCGCGCGCCATTTGTGGTAGATCATCCGTCGCGAATACCAGCAGACGACCGGCGTTGCTGACCACCGCGATCCGCTGCTGAGACGTTTCCATCACACGGCTGACGGGAAGCATCGTACCGCCCTTGCCGACATTCAGCGCCGCCTTGCCGGCGCGGTTGCGGGTCTGCAGATCGCCCAGGCGAGCGATGAAGCCGTAACCCAGGTCACTCGCCAGCAGCAGCAGATCGTCATCCGCGCCCATGGCCAGGGCGCACACCGACGCCCCGCCCGGCAGGTTGAGCCGGCCTGACAGCGGCTCGCCGTGGCCCCGCGCCGACGGCAGGGTGTGCACGGCGACCCAGTAGGCGCGGCCGGTGCTGTCGAAAAACAGCGCCGACTGGTTGCTGCGCCCCTGCGCGGCGGCCAGAAAGCCGTCGCCGGACCGATAGGTAAAGGTTTCCGGGTCGACCTCGTGTCCCTTGGCGACCCGCACCCAACCGTTCTCCGAGAGCACCACGGTCACCGGCTCGCTGGGGGTGAGTTCGGTCTCCTCCAGCGCGGTGGCCGCTTCCCGCTCCACCAGACGGGTGCGCCGCGCGTCGCCGAACTCCTCGACGTCCGCCGCCAGCTCGTCGCGG
>JAYZWP010000268.1:0-3566 GCA_036142245.1 Pseudomonadota bacterium
GTCGTGGGCGACTTCGACGGCTATCTGCACTGGCTCGACCCGGATACCGGCGAATTCGTCGCCCGTAGCCGGTTGTCCCGGGATCGGCTGCTCGACCCGCTGGACCTGGGCAGCGAGCTACTGGTAATGGATGCCGACGGCGACGCTATCGGTTTCGCTTTCAGCGCCGCCGAGTGAACAGACGGCTGAGCGCGTGATCCCGGTACTGGCGCTGCTGGGGCGCCCCAATGTTGGCAAGTCGAGCCTGTTCAACCGACTGACGGGCAGCCGCGCCGCCCTGGTTGCCGATGTACCGGGTGTCACCAGGGATCGGCGCCTGGGTTTTGCCCGCCAGGATGAGCGCGACTTCGTCGTCATCGATACCGGCGGCATCGCTGACGACAGCGACCATCTCCACGCCGCCATTTCCGCCCAGGCACTGCAGGCGGCACGCGATGCGGACCTGATCATTCTGCTCACTGACCAGCGCCAGGGCCCGGTAACCGGCGACCGGGACATCGCGGCGGAGCTGCGCCGGCTGGACCGTCCCATCGTGGTCGCGGTCAATAAATCCGAAGGGTTGGCGCTGGAGGAAGCCACCATCGACTTCCACGAACTGGGTCTCGGCTCCCCTCTCGCCATCTCAGCCCTGCACGGCCACGGCATCCAGCGCCTGCTGACAGCCTGCTTCGAGGCGTTGCCGGAGGATCTCGGGCACCCGCAGCCGGCCCGCCCCGAAGGAGTGGCGGTCGCGGTCATCGGCCGTCCCAACGCGGGCAAGTCGACCCTCATCAACCGGCTGATCGGCGAGGAGCGCCTCATCACCCAGGACGAACCGGGCACCACGCGCGACAGCATAGCCGTTCCGTTCACCTATCACGGGCAGCCATACACGCTGGTGGACACGGCCGGCGTAAGACGCCGCAGCCGGATCGACGACCGGGTGGAAAAGTTCAGCGTCTCCCAGACACTGCGCACCGTTGAACAGGCCCAGGTGGTAATGCTGGTGATTGATGCCCTGCGCGGTATCGCGGACCAGGATCTCACCCTCCTGGAGTTGACGCTGAACCTCGGTCGGGCGGTGGTCATCGTCATCAATAAATGGGATGCCCTGACGCCTGAACAGCGCTCCGCCTTCACCACCGAACTGGACCGGCGGCTGAAATTTGCCGACTTCGCGCGGCGCTGCCATGTCTCCGCCCTGCGCGGCAGCGGCCTGGCGGATCTAATGAAGGCCGTCGCCCGGGCGCATCACCACGCCCAGCGCCAGTTCTCCACCCGGGAGCTGACGGACCTGGCCAGTGCCTTCCAGGTCCGCACACCACCGCCGATGGTGCGCGGCCGCCGGATCCGCATAAGACTGGTGCACCAGGGTGGCCGCAATCCCCCGACGTTCATACTGCACGGCAACCAGACCGAGGCACTGCCGGACGCTTACCTGCGGTACCTGACTAACGCCTATCGCAGCGCGCTGCACATTGAAGGGTCACCGATCCGGTTGATCACGAAGCAGGGGGAGAACCCCTTTCGGCACCGGCGCAACGCACTCAGCGATCGACAGATCAGGCGCAAGAAGCGGGAACGCCGGTATTTTCAGAAAGGTAAACACTGACCCGACCGCGCCCCGATTAGCGAACGGGCAGAGCGCATCCACCGTTTCCGCTTCCCCGCCCAAAGCTGGCAAGATAACCTCGGAATGCGGCAGCGGCAAAGCATCGCGCCCGGTCCGCCCCCGGTTCTTACAAGGAGAGTACGCATGAATGCACCCAGCACCCTCGACCCAAGGAACCTCGATCTGACCTGGCCGGAGGAGGGGCATACGCGCGTCCCCTACCGGGTCTATACCGATCAGGCGATCTACGATCTGGAGCAGGAACGCATTTTCCGCGGCGCGACCTGGAACTACGTCGCCCTGACCGCGGAACTACCCGACGCCGGGGATTACAGGACCACCCACATCGGCGACACGCCGGTGATCGTCACCCGCGACCGCGATGGCGAATTCAATGTCCTGGTCAACCGTTGCGCGCATCGCGGCGCCCTGGTCTGTCGGGATCTGCGCGGCAACGCCGACACGCTCACCTGCGTGTACCACCAGTGGGCGTATGACGCCAAGGGAGACCTGATCGGCGTTCCGTTTCGCAAAGGTTTGGGAGGCAAAGGGGGCTATCCCAAAGACTTCGACATGGCCGAGCATGGCCTTGAAAAGCTGAAGGTCGAGGTGTTTGGGGATTGTGTTTTCGCCACTTTCGACCATTCGATGCCGTCGGTGGAAACCTATTTCGGCCAGCAGATGGCGGATTACCACCGTCGCATGTTCAACCGGCCGGTGGAGGTGATCGGTTATCACCGGCAGTACATGCGCAGCAACTGGAAGCTCTACGCGGACAACACCCACGACCCGTACCATGCCAGCCAGCTGCATCTGTTCCACGCCACCTTTGGTCTGTATCGCGCCTCGCAGATTTGCGGCACCGACCTGGACCCGAGCGGCCTGCACAATTGCGTGCATTCCAAAGCCGGCAGCGACGAGGGAAAACTCGACGGTTACCGTAAGGAAGGTGGGCGCTCCTACGACGAGAGCTACAGCCTGGCGGACCCGTCGGTGCTTGCCGGCTGGCCGGAGTTCGCCGACGGCGACACACTCTGCATCCACGTCATCTTCCCCAACCTGGTGGCTCAGCAGATCGCCAACACCCTGGCGACTCGGCAGATCGTCACCCACGGCCCGGACGCCTTCGAACTGATCTGGACCTACTTCGGTTACGTGGACGACACCCCCGAGCAGCGGGCGATGCGCATCAAGCAGATCAATCTGATCGGACCGGCCGGTCTGATCTCGATGGAGGACGGTTACGTCTGCGAGATGGTGCAGGACGCCATCGTGCGCGACGGCGACGAAGCCTCGGTGGTGCTGATGGGCGGCGAGAGTATCGAGGGCGGGGACACTACCCTGACCGAGTCGGGCATGCGCGGGTTCTGGCGCGGTTACCGCCGCATGATGGACCTTTAGCGTCAGCCGGCGGACAGGTCCGCCAGCCGGCCGTCGACCGCTTCCCAGAAACGGTCGAGAATCTCGGGTGTCTCCATCATCACCTCGTGTCGGGCCCGGGCAAGGAACAACAGATCGGCTTGCGGCAGGTAAGGCATGGCCTGCTCGATCGCGCCGGGTGCAACCACCCGCTCGTCGTCCCCAAGGAACAGCGTCATCGGCTGCATCAGGGGGGTTTCCCGCAACGCGCGATGGAGCGCCTCCATCGCGCGCGCCGCCTGATTGATCCAGCCAAAACTCACACCGCGAACCCCCAGCTCCGGACGGGTGCGCAGAAACGCGGCAAATTGCTGGTAGCGGCCGCGGTCGCCGGTCAGCGGATTGCCTTCGAACGCACGGGGGGCATGGCTTGCACCGCGAGCCGAACCCGGCACGCGGCAGGTCGCAAAACCCAGCCGTGCCATCGCGCCCGCCAAACGATGAGCCGCGCCCCACGGGAGCGGCGCCGTGTCGATACCCAGCATCGGTGCCACCAGCCAGAGATGATCCCAGCGTTCGCGGGTGCGGCACAGCTGCGCGAGAATCAGCGCGCCGC
>JAYZWP010000269.1:0-3348 GCA_036142245.1 Pseudomonadota bacterium
GGCACCGCGGCGGCGCTGCTGATCGGCGTGGTGATGGCATGGGGTCTGAGTTGGCCGATCATGAAGGTTGGGCTGGAGTACGTCTCTCCGCTGACGTTCGCCTGTATCCGCAATGTCGTGGCCGCGACGGCGATGGGTTGCATCAGCTTCGCCGCCGGGCAGGCGCGACTGCCCAGCCGCGGGGATTGGCCTCTGGTTCTCAGCGTCGGGGCGGTGCAGATCGCGGGATTTCTGGGGCTGATTACGGTTGCCCTGCAGTTCGTTCCTGCCGGTCGATCGGCGATCCTTGCCTTTACTACCCCCATCTGGGTCGTCCCGTTGGCGCTGTTCGTGCTCAAGGAACCCCTGGGTGTACTCAGGTCGATGGGGTTTGTACTGGGTATCGGCGGGGTCGCGGTGATGTTCAATCCGGCCGGGTTCGACTGGCACGACAGCGATGTATTAATCGGAAACGGCCTGCTGCTGTTCGCGGCGCTGCTCTGGGCCTTCCTGATTCTGCAGATCAGACTGCACAAGTGGAGCGGGTCACCGCTCTCGCTCGCCCCGTGGCAGATGGGTTTCGGTGCGCTTCTGCTGGGGCTGTCGATCCCGATCCTCGAACCGGAACCCTACCTGCATCCAGAACCGGTGTTTTTCGGCGTTCTGGCTTACGCCGGCCTGGTGGCATCCGCGTTCGGCGTCTGGGCGAGCGTCGTCGTGACCCGCGCGCTTCCGGCGATCACCGTCTCCCTTGGCATGCTCGCCAGTCCGGTGGTGAGTGTGGTGACGTCGGTGGCGTTTTTCGGTGAACGCCTCACGGCCACCAATCTGGGCGGGTTGCTGCTGATCAGCGGCGGACTCGCGGCGATCGCCCTCGCCGAGCGGCGCGGCCGCTCGGCGACACCAGCCCGTGCCGGTACGGCGGGCCCGGCTGCACTGGGTGTCCGGCAGGCGGGAGACTGATGACGCTGATCGCGGCCATCGATCAGGGCACCACCAGCACCCGGTGCATGCTATTCGATGAACAGGCCCACCCTGTGGCCTCCGCGCAGCGGGAACATCGGCAGATCCACCCTCAACCGGGCTGGGTCGAACACGACGCCAATGAGATCTGGCGCAATACCGAGCGCGTTATCCGGGAGGCGCTCGAGCGCGCCGGCGCGGTGGGACGGATCGCGGCGGTGGGTATCACGAATCAACGGGAAACCGTCGTTTTCTGGGACCGGCGAACCGGCGAGCCGCTCGGCAATGCCCTCGTCTGGCAGGACACCCGGACGCGGGAACTGTGTGACACCTTGGCGGCGCAGTGCGGGGACGCGTGGTTTCGGACCAGGACCGGCTTGCCGGTGACAGCCTATTTTTCGGCCCCCAAGATCCGCTGGGCTCTGCAGCACTCCGCGGAACTGGCGGCCGCCGCGCGCGCCGGCCACGCGCGATGCGGCACCATGGAAAGCTGGCTGGTCTGGAAACTGACCGGCGGCCTGCATATCAGCGATGTGACCAATGCATCCCGTACCCTCCTGATGAACCTTGACACCCTGGATTGGGATGACGAGCTGCTGGACCTGTTCGGTGTGCCGCGATCCATGCTGCCCCGCATTGTTCCCAACAGCCTGCCGGGAGGTTATGGGCAGACCCTGGTCCGCGGTCCATTCGCACGAGCCGTTCCGATCTGCGGTCTCGCCGGGGATCAGCAGGCGGCTCTGGTGGGACAGCGCTGTTTCGCGAAAGGCGACGCTAAAAACACCTACGGCACGGGCTGTTTCCTGCTGGTGAATGCCGGGCAGGAGAGGCCGCGCAGTCAACACGGGTTGCTGGTTACCGCCGCGTATCAGTTGGACGGACAGCTCACCTATGCGCTGGAAGGGTCGGTCGCGGTTGCCGGCGCTCTGGTGCAATGGCTGAGGGACAACCTCGGGCTGATCAGCGAATCGGCCGAAATCGAAGCGCTCGCCGGCGCCGTACCGGACAATGGCGGTGTCCATGTGGTGCCGGCTTTTTCCGGTTTGTTCGCTCCCCACTGGGATGCCGCCGCCCGGGGACTGATCATCGGGCTCACCCACCAGAGCGATCGTCGCCATATCGCCCGCGCCGCGCTCGAAGCGGTGGCGTTTCAGGTCGCTGATGTGGTCAATGCCGTGGAGCGGGATCTCGGGTTCGCCATGGAACTGCTGCGGGTCGATGGCGGCATGGTGGTCAATGATCTGCTGATGCAACTGCAGGCTGACCTGCTCGGCAAGCCGGTCCAGCGACCGGACGATGTCGAAAGTACCGCGCTGGGGGCCGCGCTGCTCGCCGGGATGGCGGCACAGGTCTATGGCGACACCGCAACACTGCGCGGTCGGCGGCAGGCGGCGCGCAGCTGGACCCCGCGCATCGACGGCGCGCAAAGAGACCAGCGCCGCCGCGCCTGGAATCAAGCGGTGACGCGTGCCAAAGGGTGGCTGGAGTAGCCCCGGCAGGCGCGAAACCGCGGGAATCCCATTACAATCCTCAACCGGCACCCTGTTGGCGCCGGGTTCGGGCGGGCGGGTCCCGCAACACGAGAACGCAGGGAGGAGTCATGGCACTGGAAGTGATCGGCGTCGGATTTGGCCGCACCGGAACCTTGTCGTTAAAGGAGGCTCTGGAACAGCTCGGGATAGGCCGCTGCTATCACATGATGGAGGTGTTCAGTAATCCGGGACATTCCCCCAAATGGCAGGCGCTTGCCGCGGGCGAGCAGATCGACATTCAGGAACTGCTCGAAGGGTACCGCGCCGTGGTCGACTGGCCGACCACCTATTTCTGGCGCGAACTGACGGCCCTGTACCCGGCTGCCAGGGTGATTCTCACGGTGCGCAACCCGGACGACTGGTACCGCAGTGTCGCCAACACCATTGCGCAGGCGCTGGGCGTTGTGCCGCCTGAGGAACCGGGTCCGGTCCGCGAACAGCGCATCATGGCCAAGGACATCATCATGGACCGTCAGCTGCACGGTGAGTTTGCCGACAAGGCACGGGCAATCGAGATCTATGAGGAGCATAACGCGTCGGTGCGCCGTGAAATCGACCCGCAGCGGCTGCTGGAAATGGATATCTCGGAGGGGTGGGAGCCGCTCTGCCGCTTTCTTGGTAAACCGGTCCCGGACAGACCGTTCCCGAAGGCGAACCTGCAGGAGCGGTTTCACAAGCAGTTCGGCAACGAACGTCCTGGCTAGGGCAGCCCTGCTCAACTCAGAATTTCCCGGGGAGCGGGAACCTAATTTGGAGGTGTCGTGGAACTTGGACTGAAAGACAAACGGGTCGTGATTACCGGCGCGACCCAGGGTATCGGCAGGGGGATTGCCGAGGCATTCGCCCGGGAAGCGTGCCGGGTTGCGATTTGTGC
>JAYZWP010000270.1:0-10567 GCA_036142245.1 Pseudomonadota bacterium
GCCTTGTTCAGGCTCACCACGGCGACCCGGTAGGAACAGGCTTCCGGGGGCAGATAGAAATCGACGATTTCGGGAAACTGCCGGCGCAGCAGCGGCACGAACAATTCATTCAGCGCCTCACCGAGTACAGCGGGCTCGTCCGGCGGCCGGCCGGTATAGGTGCTCAAATACACGGCGTCTTCCCTACGGGCCAGTTTCTCCACCGTCAGCACCGGAAAAGTCTCGGCGTCGTTGTAGTACCCGGTGTGGTCGCCAAAGGGCCCTTCCAGGGCGACGTCACCCGGGTGAACGACACCCTCGAGGACGATCTCGCTGCTGGCCGGCACCTGTAACCCGGCGTCGAGCGTCACCACTTGCGTGCGCGTGCCGCGCAGCAGACCGGCGAACTGAAATTCGCCGAGGGTGTCGGGTACCGGCGTGACCGCCGCCAACAGGCTGGCCGGATCGGCACCGATGGCGACGGCCACCGGGAAGGGATCGGCCGGACGGCGCGCCACCCAGTTCCGGTGATGCAGAGCACCGCCTCGGTGAGCCAGCCAACGCAGAATCACACGGTTACGCGCGATCACCTGCAAGCGGTAGATGCCGACGTTCTGCTGACCGCCCTCGACGCCACGGGTCACGACCATTGCCCAGGTGATCAGCGGTCCGGCGTCCCCGGGCCAGCAGACCGGCACCGGCAACATCCCCAGATCGACCGTACCGCCGACCTGCTGAACCGCCTGGAAAGGGGCGCTGCGCACCCGCCTGGCGGGCAGATTCAACACCCGGCTGAAGACCGCCAGATCATCCAGCAGGGTCCGCAGGCTTCTGGGCGGTTCGGGCTCCCTGAGTCTGGCAAGCGTTTCCCCCAGGTCACGCAGCTCCGCGACATCTGTGCGGCCCATGCCGCGGGCCACCCGACGGGTGGTACCGAACAGATTACCGAGCAACGGCAGTTCCGAGCCGACCGGATTTTCAAACAGCAGCGCCGGGCCACCGCCCGGCAGCACCCGACGGCACACCTCGGTCACCTCAAGCCAGGGATCGATGGGGTGACCCAGACGCCGCAGGTCGCCCTCCGCCTCCAGCAGATGAATGAACTCGCGCAGATCCTTGCTCATCGTCCAGGCATGCTACGCCGTGCCGCCGGTGGCCAAGCTCAGGACGATACCGCCGAACACCGCGCAACCGAACCAGTTGTTGTGCCGGAAGGCACGGAAACAGGCCGCCCGGTCCCGCTCACGAATCAGCCACTGATGGTAGTACGCGATTCCCAGGGCTGCCAGCAGACCAGCGTGGAACCACCGGTTCAACTCCAGCAGGTCGCCCACCATCAGCAGCGTCAGCAACGCGCTCAGATGCATAACACCGATGGCGACACGATCCAGCGGCCCGAACAGTATGGCGCTCGATTTGATGCCCAACCGCAGATCGTCAGGACGATCCACCATGGCGTACAGCGTATCGTAGGCGACCACCCAGAAAAGGTTGGCGATCAGCAGCACCCAGGCTACCCGGGGCACCCCGCCGGTCTGCGCCGCGAAGGCCATCGGAATTCCCCAACCAAAGGCGATGCCCAGATAGGCCTGGGGCAGATACGTGAACCGCTTGAACAGGGGATAAGTGGCAGCGATCAGGGCCCCGGCGCATGACAGCAGGATCGTCAACCGATTGGTGAACAGCACCAACCCAAAGGCAAGCACGCCGAGCAGACACGCCACGTCCAGCGCTTCCCGGGGCGTGATGGCGCCGGTCGCCAGCGGACGCTCCACCGTGCGCGCCACCGAGCCGTCGAAGTCCCGGTCGAAATAGTCGTTGATGGCGCAGCCGGCGGAGCGGGTCAGTAGCACCCCGAGAGTGAAGATCATCAGTAAATCCCAATCCGGCAATCCGCCCGCCGCCAACCAGAGAGCCCACCAGGTTGGCCAAAGCAGCAGCAGGCTGCCGATGGGCCGGTCAAGCCGGCTCAACCGGGCGTAGTGTCGCAGCCGCCGCCAACCAGCGCCGGACCCGGCAGGCTCGACGGCAGATCGGCGAGCATTCATCGCTTCCATGGGCTCTGCCCTAAACTTCCGCCACTTCGGGCCGCTCGGTGATCCAGCGCCGCAGCAGACCATCCGTGACCGCCTCGGCGCCCGCGTCAAGCACGTCGGCGAGTTTATGCACAACGGGCAGCAGGCCGGTGTCTCGTCCCAGATCAGCGATCTTCATCGCCAGGGTGCCGGTCTGGCGGGTTCCCAGGATCTCTCCGGGACCGCGCAGCGCGAGGTCCCGTCTGGCGATCTCGAAACCGTCAGTGGTTTCACGCATGGCGGCGATGCGCGCCTGGGCGATTGGATTCAACTTGCCTTCATAAAGCAATACACAGCTGCTGGCGGTACTGCCGCGCCCGACCCGGCCGCGCAGCTGGTGTAACTGGGCCAGACCGAACCGCTCGGCGTTCTCGATCACCATCAAACTGGCGTTGGGCACGTCCACCCCCACCTCGATGACCGTGGTGGCGACCAGCAGATCGATCTGTCGGGACAGGAAGCGCTTCATCACCCGCTCTTTGTCCGCCGCCTTGAGGCGTCCGTGCAGCAGACCGACCTGCAGCTGTGGCAGAGCGGCCGCCAGAATCTCCCGCGTGCTCTGAGCGGCCTGCAGGTCCAAGGTTTCCGAGTCGTCGATGAGCGGACAGACCCAGTAAGCCTGCCGCCCGGCGGCGCAGGCCGCGGCGATGCGGGCGATTACCTCGTCGCGCCGCTGGCTCGATACGGCCACCGTCTCGACCGGGGTGCGTCCGGGTGGCAGTTCATCGATGACGGAGGTGTCCAGGTCAGCGTAAAAGGTCATGGCCAGGGAGCGCGGTATCGGGGTGGCGGTCATGATCAACTGGTGCGGACGGCGGTTCTCGGCGTCTCCCTTCTGGCGCAACGTGAGCCGCTGATGGACACCGAATTTGTGCTGCTCGTCGATTACGACCAGGGCGAGGTTGCGAAAATTCATGTGTTCCTGAAACAGCGCGTGAGTCCCGATCACCAGCCGCGCCCTGCCGGAAGCGATCTGGCGCAGCGCCCGCTCCCGGGCTTGTCCCTTGTGGCGGCCGGTAAGCCAGACCACGTCCAGGCCGAGTGCCGGGAGCCAGCCGGACAGATTACGAAAATGCTGTTCGGCCAGCAGCTCCGTGGGAGCCATCAGCGCCGCCTGAAAACCACTGTCGGCAACCCGTACCGCGGCAGCAGCGGCCACGACGGTTTTGCCGCTGCCAACATCTCCCTGGAGCAGGCGCAACATCGGATGAGGTTGCCCCAGATCCCGGTTGATCTCCCCGATGACCCGCCGCTGCGCGCCGGTGAGCGGAAACGGCAAGTTGTCGAGCAGGCTGCTTTGCAACCCGTGCGCGCCGTCACCTATCCGAAATCCGTAATGCCGCTGGCGCCTGTGCCGCTGCCGACGCAAGCCGAGGTGGTGGGCGAGCATCTCCTCCAGAGCCAGCCGCTGGATCGCGGGGTGCTGCCCGTTGATGAGCGCTTCGGCATCGACGTCCGCGGGCGGTCGATGTACGACGCGCAGCGCATCGTGCAGTGGCGGCAGACCGAATTCCCGACATCGCTCCGCGGGCAGATAGTCGATCAACTGATCGAGGTGCCGATCCAGTGCCTGCCGGGTCAGATTGAACAGGGTACCCTGACGCAAGCCACCGGTGGCGGGATAGATCGGCGTCAAGGTCGCCTCGACCCCTTCGCCCTCATCCTCGGCCAACAGACGGTATCTGGGATGAACCATTTCGAGCCCCTGCCTGCCGCGCCGCGCTTCACCGAAGCATCGGACCCGCGCCCCACGCGTGAAACCGTCCCGCTGGTCCGCTGAGAAATGGAAAAAGCGCAGCAGCAATCCGCCTGTGCCGTCACTGGTGTGAACCAGCAACTGGCGCCGACCACGAAACACGATGTCGGCGGCGTCCACCCGCACCTGCGCGAGCGACGCCTGACCCGGCTGCAGGCTCCCCACCGCCACCACCCGGGTGCGGTCTTCGTAGCGCAGCGGCAGGTGAAATAACAGATCCTCGACGGTGGACAGGCCGAGGCGCCCAAGCCGCTCGGCCATGGCGGCACGCACACCGCGCAAATTGGTGAGCGGCTCCCGCTCCGGTCCAGTCGCCCGGCGTCTGATGTCCACGCCAGGCTCCGCGTCAGCAGGCGACGATCGCGTCCGCTTCCACTTGCGCACCTTTGGGAAGCGCCGCGACCCCGAGCGCCGCCCGCGCCGGAAATGGCTCCGGAAAGTATTCCGCCATGATCTCGTTGACCTTGGCGAAATGGTCGAGATCGATCAGATAGATGGTGACCTTCAACGCCCGGGCAAGCGTGGTGCCACCTGCCTCGGTAACCGCGCGCAGATTGTCGAACACCTGTCGTATCTGATCTTCGATCTGTTCGCCCACCAGGGAACCAGTCGCCGGATCAAGAGGGATCTGTCCCGATACGAACAACAGCTCCCCGTGGCGGATCGCCTGGGAGTAGGTGCCGATGGCGGCCGGCGCCGCCCCGGTCGCCACAGGATGACGGTGCATGCTTATCCCCTTTTACGTGATATGCGCACCACCTGCTTGATGGTACGCAGTTTGCGCATCAGGCGGGCCAGGTGAACCCGGTCATCCACCTGGATAGTGAAATGAGAGACGGAATGGTAACCGTCACGGTCCTCGATATTGACGTTATCGATATTGCTGCCCATCTCGGCGATGGCGGTGGCGAGGATCGCCAGGACACCGCGCTGGTTGATGACCTCGACCCGGATGTCCACCGGAAACTGCCGGTCGGTCTTCGGATCCCATTCCACGTCGATCCAGCGATCGGGATGGTTGCGATAATCGGCGGTGTTGGGACAGTTGTCGACATGGACCACCATGCCGTGCCCCGCCGTGGCAAAACCGCGTATACGGTCTCCGGGAATGGGGCGACAACAGCGCGCGTAGGAAACCACCACCCCTTCACTGCCCTTGATGGCCAGCGGCGCGCTGCGCTTTTCATCGGCGCGTAACCATCCCGGGGTGTAGCGGGACAGCGCCCGCCGCAATCCCCTGGAAGCGCGATCAGCCCCACTGGGCTGCACCAACCGACGGGCCGCCACCAACGCCATGCGATCACCCAGACCGATCTGCTCGAATAGGTCCTCCAAGGTCGCCACCTTGAAATCCCCCAGCGCCTGTTCCACCTGCGCCCTGTCCAGGTCGTCGAGTTTGATTTGCATTGCGTCGAGCTGCCGCTCCAACAGCCGGCGACCCATCTCGATGGCCTTGGTGCGGTTGCCCTGTTTCAGCACACTACGGATTTCGCTGCGCGCCTTGCCGGTCACCACGAAGTTCAGCCACTGAGGGTTCGGCTCCGCGGCCGGCGCGGTGATGATCTCCACGGTAGAACCGCTTTCCAACCGGCTGCTCAGCGGCGCCAGGTTTCGATCGATACGGGCCGCGACACACTGGTTGCCCACCTGGGTATGGACCGCGTAGGCGAAATCCACTGCCGTGGCACCCGCCGGCAGTTCGAGGATATCCCCCTTGGGGGTGAACACGTAAACCTCGTCCGGAAACAGATCCACCTTGACGCTGTCGAGAAACTCCTGAGAATCGCCAGCGACCTTCTGTAACTCCAGCATATCGTTCAGCCACTCCCGGGCGCGCTGCTGCTGGGTTCGGGAATGACCGCTCTCTGTCTGCCCCGCCTTGTAGAGCCAGTGGGCGGCGATGCCGGCATTGGCGACCTGGTCCATCTCCTCGGTGCGGATCTGTATCTCCACCGGCACCCCGAAATGGGTGAACAAGGTGGTGTGCAGCGACTGATAACCGTTGACCTTGGGAATGGCGATGTAATCCTTGAACTTATCCGGCACCGGCTTGTAGACGTTGTGCACGATCCCCAAGGTGCGGTAGCAGTTGTCGACACTGTCGACGATGACACGCAACCCGTATACGTCGTAGATATCCTGGAAATTGAGGCGATTGCGCTTCATCTTCCGGTAGACGCTGTAAACGTGCTTTTCCCGCGCCATCAGCCGAAACGGCACTCGTTCCCCCTCCATGCGCTGGCAGATGGTCGCCTCGATCTTTTCGATCATGTGGGCGCGATTCCCGGCGCGCCGGCGCAGACTCTCGTTCAACACCCGGTACCGCAACGGGTAGAGGGCCGCGAAACCGATGTCCTCCAGTTCGATGCGAAAGGCGTGCAACCCGAGCCGCGCGGCGATGGGGGCGTAAATATCCAGGGTTTCCCTGGCGATACGTTTGCGCTTGTCCAGGGGGAGGCTCTCGCTGGTGCGCATGTTATGTAACCGATCGGCCAGCTTGATGAGCACCACGCGCAGGTCATCCGCCATCGCAAGAAACATCTTGCGGAAATAGGCGGCCTGGGCATCTTCCCGGGTCGGGAAACGCACCTGAGTGAGTTTGGTGACACCATCCACGAGATGCGCCACCTCGTCACCGAACTCCGCCGCGAGTTGGGCGGAGGTGGTGTCGGTGTCCTCAATGACATCGTGCAGAATGGCCGCACACAGACTGGGGGCATCCATGCGCATTTCCTTCAGGATGGAAGCCACGGCAACCGGATGGCCGATGTAGGGCTCCCCGCTCAGACGCAGCTGACCCTCATGGGCACCCTGACCAAACTGGAAAGCGCGTCGGACCTCGCCGATATCCGCTGCCGACAGGTAGGTCTCCAGCGAAACGAGCAGACGCTCCATCGCCTCACTCGGGGCCGGCACGAGGTCGGGTTCTATCAACACTGCAGGAAATGGCGCGCGCCCGGACGCAAACGTCTGTTCATGGTAACGGCAACCAGCCAGCCGCCAGGGGCTGTTACCCAATGGCCGAACGGTGGTCGGCTACGCGACGAAACGCCCACGGTTCGCGCCGCGGCAGAAGCTCTCATGCGCCAATTCCCCGGCCGCACCCGCGGAAGGTCCAGCGAGGAGACCGCCGCGCCCTTGTTCGGGACAGAGACCCAGCACCGTGCGGGCACCGGGGCAGTGCTGGGTGCTCCGATCAAGTGTCGTCGTTGGATACCCCGCCGTCGACCGGTTCCTCTGTGGCCGAACTTGCGAGGAGCTGTTCCGCAAGCAGCCTGTCGAGATCGTCTTCATCCCCGCCCTCGAGCGCATCGACCCCTTCACTGCGCTCCGCCTCCTCGGCTTGCGTCGCGGCGAAGAAAATATCCTCCTCGCGCATCAGTTCCCGCGTAATCACCCCCTCGGCTATTTCCCGCAGGGCGATCACGGTTGGCTTGTCATGTTCCGGATCAAGCTTCGCCTCACGGCCGTGTGACAACTGCCGGGCGCGCTCCGCGGCCGTAAGAACGAGATCAAACCGGTTGTCGACGCGGCCGAGGCAATCTTCTACGGTAATTCGAGCCATCCTGTCCTCATGGATTGTACGGCTGCGGGAGACGTCCCAAGCCGTGAACGATGTGCAACGTGGTAGTTTACGCTGACGCGGCGTCCGGTTACAGTCGCAGCGCGGTATCAGGTGCGCGTCATCACCTGCCGCGCGGCGGCCTTCTGACAAGAGCTGCGCAGTCGCGCAGCACGCACGATCGCGACCAAATCAGCGACGGCGTCATCGAAATCGTGATTGATCACCAGATAGTCATATTCGGCGCAGTGACTCATTTCGGCATCCGCCTCACGCATGCGCCGCTCGATCACCGCCTCGTCATCCTGCTCCCGGCCGCGCAGCCGCGCCTCCAGCCCGGCGATCGACGGCGGCACTATCATGAGCGAGAGCATCTCCGGATAAACCCGCCGTATCTGTCCGGCACCCTGCCAATCGATTTCCAGCAGTACGCTGTCTCCCGCGGCAAGCGTCTCATCGATGCGGTCCCGCCCGGTTCCGTAGTAGTTGCCGAACACCTGCGCATACTCGACCAGACTGTCATCGGCGATCCGTTTTTCAAATTCCGCCTCGCTGATGAAGTAGTAATCCACACCGTCACGCTCCCCGGGGCGCGGGGCGCGCGTTGTGTACGATATGGAGAGCCTGAGGCGACCGGTTCGTTCGAGCAGGCGATGGACCAGACTGGTTTTCCCCACTCCGGAAGGACCCGAAACCACCAGCAGGGAACCGCGATCAGTCAATGAATTCGAAACCTTGGCGAATACGCCCGCTCAGCGACCGGTTCGAGATTGATCCGGTGAGCGGCCTGCTGAATGAAACCGATTATAAATCGTCACCCTTCTGCGACGAGCGGCCCAGCGGCTGCCCGCCTGACCTGATCGTCATTCACAGCATCAGCCTGCCACCGGGCAGATTCGGCGGCGACCTGGTCACGCGACTGTTCACCGGAACCCTGCAGCCCGATGATCCGACCATCAGCCCGGAAACGGCTGCCCTGCGGGTGTCGGCTCATTTGTTCATCGATCGCACCGGCGCGGTGATCCAGTACGTGCCGTTTCACGCCCGCGCCTGGCACGCGGGAGAGTCCCGGTACCGCGACCGGGCTCGCTGCAACGATTTTTCCATCGGAATCGAGGTGGAAGGGACCGATTTCGAGCCCTTTGACATCGCGCAGTACCGGACATTGACCGGTGTGATCGACGCGCTGCTGCGCGTTTATCCCAGCCTGTCCTCCAAGCGTATCGTGGGCCACTGCGACATCGCCCCCGGGCGCAAAACTGACCCGGGTCCGCACTTCGACTGGGACCTTCTGCACCATGAACTTCAGCATCGCCGCAGGCAGTCAGACGAAGCGATCTGACCGCTCGTCAGTCCGAGGTCGAAGGCGGCCCTGTCAGGCCACCTGGGCAGGGATGGCGTAATTGGTGTGGGTGATCTGATTCTGCGCGTCGAGATAGACAAGCCGCGGCCGGTGACGCTGCAATTCCTGCGGTTCGAGTCCGACGTAACTGCAGATGATCACGCGATCGCCGACGCTTGCCAGATGCGCCGCCGCGCCGTTGACCGACACCATGCGTGATCCACGTTCGGCGCGGATGGCGTAGGTGGTGAAGCGCGCCCCGTTCGCGATGTTGTAGATGTCTACCTGCTGGTACTCGCGTATGCCGGCCGCATCCAGCAGGTCCTCGTCGATGGCGCAAGAGCCCTCATAGTCCAATTCGACGTGCGTGACGCAGGCGCGATGCAGCTTCGCTTTGAGCAATGTCTCAATCATGTGGTTAACGCTACCCCCTGACAAAATCCGGCGTCAAGCCGGCGTCTCCTCCCAACCTCAGTCGTCGGTAACGACGTTATCAATCAACCGCGTTCCGCCCAAGGTCGCGGCGCCCAGAACCACCAGACGCTCCTCCGTACCATCCGGCACGCCAAGGTCCGGGCGGCGAACGGTAACATAATCGACATCGAAACGGTTCGTATGTAATTCCTCGCAAGCGGCCGCTTCCATTGCCTGCAGGTCGCGATTACCGCGACGCAGCTCATCCGCCAGGGCTCGCAATACCCGATAAAGGCGCGGCGCGAGCTGCCTGTCCGGCGAGGACAGGCGGCGATTGCGGGAACTCATCGCCAAACCGTCCGACTCGCGGACGATCGGGGCCTCGACGATCCTGATCGGCATGAACAGTTCACGCACCAGCGCCTGCACAACGCGCAGCTGCTGGTAATCCTTGCGTCCGAACACAGCGCTTTCCGGCCGGAACAGATTGAACAGTTTGGTGACCACCGTTGCCACGCCACGAAAATGCCCCGGCCTGTGCGCCCCTTCCAGGGACCCCGCCCAGTGCGTCGGCTCAACCACCACCTGCGGCTGATCGGTACCGTGCGGATACATGGCATCCCCCCGCGGCGCGAAGATCAGATGCGCTCCCACCGACCGCAGCTGCTCGAGATCCTCTTCAAGCGTGCGAGGATAGTTTTCATAGTCCGCGGTGTCGTTGAATTGCGTCGGGTTGATGAACAGGGACACGGCTACTGCCCGAGCCTGCTGCATTGCCAGTTCCACGAGCGACAGATGTCCTTGATGAATATTGCCCATGGTCGGCACCAGCGCCAAACCACCCCGCGCGGACAGTGCGTCAACAGCGGCGGGCAGTGCGTGGATGTCGGTCACGACCTTCATCACTCGTAGCAGTGCTCCGGTGCCGGGTAGCGCCCGCCGCGCACGTCACTGACGTACCGGGCGATGGCATCCCCGATATCCTGCGCCCCCTGCATGAAGTTTTTTACAAAGCGCGGCTGCACCTCCCCGCTCAGGCCGAGCATATCGTGCAGCACCAATACTTGCCCATCGCACCCCGGTCCGGCGCCAATGCCAATGGTCGGCACATCGATGGCCTGGCTGATGCGCGTTCCAAGCTCGGCAGGCATTGCCTCCAGGACGATGACCGCCGCCCCGGCCTGGGCAATGCAGCGTGCCTCGTTGAGGATTCGCTCCGCGGCGTCATCGGTCTTGCCCTGGACGCGATAGCCGCCGAGGCTGTGGACGGACTGCGGCGTCAAGCCCAGGTGCCCGCAAACGGGAATGCCACGCTCCACCAGGCAACGCACCGTTTCGGCCATCACTTCGCCGCCTTCAAGCTTCACCATATGGGCGGCGCCCTCTTTCATCAGCCGCCCGGCACTGTCGAGCGCCTGCTGCGGACTGCGCTGATACGT
>JAYZWP010000271.1:0-3394 GCA_036142245.1 Pseudomonadota bacterium
GACGACCACCCGGACATGACCATCGAGGATGCTTACGCCGTGTGCGAGGAGATCCGCGCCATCAAGCAGGCCCGCGGCAACAAGGTGGTGGGCTACAAGATGGGGCTCACCTCCAAGGCCAAGTTGGAGCAGATGGGGGTCGCCCGCCCGGGCTGGGCCTACCTGTATGACTACTTCTTTTGTCCCGACGGCGGCACCCTGCAGACCAGCGAGCTGATCCACCCGAAAGTGGAGCCGGAGATCGCCATCGTTACCAAGGCGCCGCTCAAGGGGCCCGGCTGCACGGTCGGTGATGTGCTGGCAGCCACCGATTTCGTGATGCCGGCGATGGAGATCATCGATTCGCGCTACAAGGACTTCAAGTTCGATTTCGTGAGCGTCATAGCGGACAACAGCTCGTCGTCCCGGTTCGTCAACGGCGGGCGCATGCGCCGTCCGGAAGACGTGGACCTGAACACCCGGGGCGTGGTGATGGAGAAAAACGGCCAGATCGTCGCCATGGGGTGCGGCGCGGCGGTGCTGAACCATCCTGCCGCGGCGGTGGCCATGCTGGCGAATATCTTTGGCGAGAAAGGCCAGGAGATCCCCGCCGGCAGCTTCATCATGACCGGCGGCATCACCGCCGCCGTCGCCGTCGAAGCGGGCGACAACATCACCGTGCACTACCAGGATCTGGGGTCCATTTCCGTCAATTTCGCCTGAGCCGGGCGCCGAGCAGCCACAGGAGCCGCCATGCCTTTCTTGCAAGTCAATCTGATGGAGGGCCGGCCGGAAGAGAAAAAGGCCGAACTGATCCGGGAGCTGACCAACACCGTTGTGGCCGTGCTGGGCTCCAAGCCGGAGCAGGTACGGGTACAGCTGATCGAAGTACCCACCACCAACTGGGGCATCGGCGGCAAGACCGCGAAACAGTTGGGCCGCTGACCCACACACGGTCCGCAAACATTCCATTCACACCAGAGGAAGCGACAGGATGAGCCAGGAGAACAACCCGGAAATCGGCCAGTTCATCGATGCCGGGGGCATCAACACCAACTATCACGACATCGGTGATGGCTTCCCGACCGTCCTGATCCACGGTTCAGGCCCGGGGGTGTCTGCCTTCTCGAACTGGCGCCTGGCGTTCCCGGTGCTGTCCAAAACGGTGCGGGTCATCGCCCCGGACATGGCGGGTTTCGGGTACACCGACCGTCCCGAGGGCATCGAATACAACCTCGACACCTGGGTGAAACACCTGATCGATCTGGTGGACGCCATGAAGCTGGATAAGGTGAACCTGGTCGGCAACTCGTTCGGCGGTGCGTTGACCATCGCCTTCAGCATCCGCTACCCGGAGCGGGTCAACCGCATCGTGCTGATGGGCGCAGCGGGGGTGAGCTTCGAACTTACCGACGGACTCGACTTCGCCTGGGGCTACACGCCGTCGTTCGAGAACATGCGCAAGATGCTCGACCTGTTCGCCTACGACCGCTCGCTAGTCACCGACGATCTGGCGCGGATGCGCTATGAGGCAAGCCTGCGCGAAGGGGTACAGGAGTCTTACGCCTCGATGTTCCCTGCCCCGCGCCAGAACGGTATCGATGCCCTGGCCAGCGACGAGACGGACATCGCCAAAATCCAGGCGCCAGCGCTGATTATCCACGGCCGGGAGGATCGCATCCTGCCCTACAGCAACTCGGTGCGGCTGTTCGAACTCATTCCCAACAGCCAACTGCATCTGTTCGGCAAGTGCGGCCACTGGACGCAGATCGAACACGCCACGCGGTTCAGCAAACTGCTGACCGACTTCTTTTCCGAGGAGTAAACCGGACCGAGCTTCGCCGCTGGCCGCGCCACGGGCGTCGGACGCAGAATAGCGACAGCAACAGCACCGGGGGGAGCGCACCATGGCCAGAATCTTCAACGACATCACCGAAACCATCGGTAACACGCCGCTGGTGCGCATCAACCGGGTGATCCGGTCGGATGCCACGGTGCTGGGCAAGATGGAGTTCTTCAACCCCCTCGCCTCGGTGAAGGACCGCATCGGCCTGGCGATGATCGAGGCGGCGGAACGGGCGGGCAAAATCGGCCCGGACACCGTCATTATCGAGCCGACCAGCGGCAACACCGGCATCGCGCTGGCATTCGTCTGCGCCGCACGGGGCTACAAGCTGATCCTTACCATGCCGGAGTCGATGAGCATCGAGCGGCGCAAAGTCTTGAAGGCGTTGGGAGCCGACATCGTGCTCACCCCGCCGCCGAAGGGCATGAAAGGAGCCATCGACAAGGCGAACGAACTGGCCGCTGCAACGCCCAACAGCTTCGTTCCCCAGCAGTTCGCCAACCCGGCCAATCCGGAAGTACACCGCAAGACGACCGCTGAAGAGATCTGGAACGACACCGACGGAGCTGTCGACATCCTCATCTCCGGTGTCGGCACCGGCGGCACCATCACCGGCGTCGCAGAGGTCATCAAGCAGCGCAAACCGGATTTCAAGGCCATTGCCGTGGAGCCGACGGCGTCGCCGGTTTTGTCCGGCGGCGACCCGGCACCCCACAAGATTCAGGGCATCGGCGCCGGTTTTGTGCCGGAGATTCTGAATACCGGCATCATCGACGAAATCATTCAGGTGAGTAACGAGGATGCCGTCGACTACGCCCGGCGAGCCGCTGCCCAGGAGGGTCTGTTCGTCGGCATCAGCTCCGGCGCGGCGCTGAAGGCGGCGGAAACCGTGGCACAACGCCCCGACTCCGCGGGCAAAACCATCGTGGTCATCATCCCCTCCTTCGGCGAGCGTTACTTGAGTTCGGTGCTGTTTGAACATCTGGAGGTGTAGCAGCCTCAGCGAGATGGTTTATTGACAGAGGCCCGCCACTCGCGGGCCTTTCCTCTTATTTGTTAAGAAGCACAGCGAACAGCCTTTATGCGGGTCAGTGAATATCTGCTACCGACGCTGCGGGAGACGCCCGCGGACGCCGAAATCGTCAGCCATCAGTTGATGCTGCGCGCCGGCATGATCAGTCGCCTGGCGGCGGGGCTCTACTCCTGGCTGCCGCTGGGGCTGCGGGTGCTGCGCAAAGTGGAGCGGATTGTGCGCGAGGAGATGGACGCCAGCGGTGCCCAGGAAGTGCTGATGCCGGCCGTGCAACCGGCCGAACTCTGGGAGGAAACCGGGCGCTGGGAAAAATTCGGCCCGCAGCTATTGAAGATGACCGACCGCCACCAGCGACAGTTCTGCTTCGGCCCGACCCACGAAGAGGTGATTACGGACCTCGCCCGGCGCCACCTGCGCAGCTACCGCGACCTGCCGGCCAACTTCTACCAGATTCAGACCAAGTTCCGGGACGAAATCCGGCCCCGCTTCGGCGTCATGCGGGCACGCGAATTTCTGATGAAAGACGCCTACTCCTT
>JAYZWP010000272.1:0-8229 GCA_036142245.1 Pseudomonadota bacterium
TGCGTCGACAACCTGCCCATCGGCCTGTTGACGGCGCTGGGACAGCAGCTTGCCGAGAACGGCGGTGGTGATGGCAACTATCGCCGCGCGGCGGTCGGTGTCGACGTTCGCAACATGTCCGACCTGGTCCACTTTCCCCAGATCTTGGAGGAGTTGCGTCGCGCGGGGATTGAAACACAGGTGCTGTTTCTCACCACGGAGACGGGCACCCTCATCAAACGCTTTAACGAATCACGCCGTCCGCATCCCCTGGCCAGGGACGAACTCACCGTCGCGGATGCGATTGCCCTGGAGCAGGAACGCCTCACCCCGCTGTCGGAAGGGGCCACACGATTAATCGACACCACGCACAGCACCATTTACGAATTGCGGGAATTGATCCGCACCCTGGAGGGCCGCGACGCCGCGACCCTGACGCTGACGTTTCAATCCTTCGGCTTCAAGTATGGTGCCCCGATGGACGCCGATCTGCTGTTCGACATGCGCTGCCTGCCGAATCCGAATTGGCAGTCGGAATTACGAGATCTGACGGGTCTGGCGTCACCGGTGCAGGAATTTCTCCGGCGTCACCCCATCGTGGAGGAGATGTTTCAGTCCACTCGTGATTACCTTGACCAATGGGTACCGCGCTACGCCGAGGGGAGTCGGAGTTATCTCAACATCGCCATTGGCTGCACGGGTGGACGCCATCGCTCGGTGTATATGACCGAACGGCTGGCCGCCAGCTTCAAAGACTCTTCCTACCCCGTGATCGTGCGCCACCGTCAGTTGGCCGGCACCGGAGACGCCATCCCGGGAGTCTGACGTTCTCTGAAGACCGCCGTTGCCAAAGCGACCCGCCGGAACGGCTGTCGTCCGCCGCCGCTGCGCACGGACGGAACGAAAAACCCGCGGCTCAGTCAGGATGGCTCGCGGCGCCACCGGTATCGGGCAGATCCTCGCGTCGCACGACCGTCACCCCCTCCCCGCCCCGCTCGAACTCGAGCCAGGTGAATGCCAGTTCGGGAAAATACCTTTCCAGGGCGGGCGCGTTTTCACCCACTTCGAGAAAAAGCGACCCGCCAGGCGTCAGATAGCGGGCAGCTTCCCGGACAATACGCACCGCCAGTTCAATGCCGGATCGGGGCGCGAACAGCGCCATCTCGGGTTCGTTAAGGTACTCCTGCGGCAGCCAGCTCTTGTCGAGCGGGTCGACGTATGGCGGGTTGGCAACGATGACGTCGTAGCGCCGCCGCGACAGCGGGTCGAACAGGTCCCCCTCGAACAGACGGACCCGCCCGCTCAGGCCGTGATCCGCCACATTTCGTCGCGCCACGGCGAGGGCTTCCGGCGACAGATCCGTCGCATCCACCGCCGCATCGGGAAACGCCAGCGCGCACAGCACCGCCAGACAACCGCTGCCCGTACACAGGTCCAGGATGGCGGTCGGCTCGTCTGTCGTCCAAGGGGCGAAACCCGACCCGATCAGTTCGGCCAACGGTGAACGGGGAACGATGACCTGTTCGTTGACGTGGAACCGGACGCCGCTCAACCACGCCTCACCGGTCAGATAGGCGGCGGGCTTGCGCGTTGTTACCCGCGCAGCGATCAGGTCCCTGAACCGGGTTTCGACGCTGGTCGGCAGAATCCCGTCGAGATCCGTGCGGCGCAGCGTGGGCCTCACCCCAAGGCAATGCGCCAGCAGGTAAGCCGCTTCATCGTCGAGGTCATCGAAACCGGGACTGGGGGTAACCGTTTCGCGTAGCCGCCCGGCGCCCCAAGCCAGCGCCTCATCGACGCGCATGCCCTGCCTCCCGCACTGATATGCCCTTTTTTGAACGAACCATTACTGCCGAGGAAACCTCAAGCCAGGTGATTGTGCTGCCGTTACAGGGGACAACCGTTCCTGCAACCGGATCGAGATGTCGATTTTTCACTGCCGAGTCACACCAGGGGCACTTCTGCTGCTGTCTATCCTGCCAGCGTCTGTGCTGGCGAGCGGCTGGTCGGGCATGGATGCCGGTCGCTGGCACTTTGAAGCCGGCGACGCTTCGTGCCGTTTGATCCATAGCGTACCCGGATTCGGCGACGCGGTGTTCGAACGCACCGCCAAGGCACGCACCCAGATTACGCTGCACGGCCTGGGAAGCGCCCGCAGCCGGACCGTCGGCACACTGATTGCGTTGCCGCCGGCCTGGCGCCACGATCAGGCAGTGGAACCTCTCGGAAGGGTCTGGCGGGAACCCGGAAAACAACCCTTTCTGGTCACACCGGACGTTGCGGAACGCGCTCTGTTGAAACTTGAGCACGGAATGGGGATTGCGATTCATTACACCGACCCCGACGACGCGCTTGCGGCGCGAGTCATCGGGCTGACGCCGATTGCCAGCGCCGCAGCCATCGAAAGCTTTTGGCGCTGCAACTCGGAACTGCCGTCGTTACCCCGCGAACTGTTTGACCGGATCCAAGTTTATTTCGACACCGGCTCCGTCACGCTGAATGCCGAGGCCAGGCAGCGGCTCGATGATGCGGTAAACCGGGTACGGTACGAGGCGGACATCGCCAGACTGGAAGTTGTGGGGTACGCCGACACCAGCGGGCCGGCTTTGCGTAATGAAGAGCTGTCACGGCAAAGGATGCTGCAGGCGGTCGACCACTTGATCGCCCGGGGCGTTCCTCCCGGACTGATCGAGTCCAGTTACCGCGGGGAGTCAGGGGCAACAGACAAAGGGCTGCGCCGCCACGAGCGACGGGTCGCCGTGCATTTTGTCCGCGAAGAACCCTAGCGGTTGCCGGCCCAGCGTCCCCGATACCCGAAAAAAGCGAGCCGTCCAGGGACACAGGACGAACCTCTAACCTGCCCCGCCAGCCGGCGGGGGCACTGCTGTGCGCCGCAGCACAGCACGCCGCGAAACGACGCCCGTAACCCGGAGCGACGGGATACTTCTCGCTGCGCTCGACATAGCGGCACATCGACTGACACCCGGATCTTTTGGCGGCCGGATCAGGTGATGGCGTGGTTCACCGTCGCGGTTGAGGAGAGCGTTGTGGCGGTGTGACCCGCGCCGCGAGGAGCACCGCGAGAATTCCCGCGTAGATCATCGGTTCCCGGACGTCCGCCTTCACCAGCAACCAATAGTGCAATACGCCGAGCACGGCGGCGACATAGACCAGGCGATGCAGCCGCTGCCACACCCGCGGGCCGAGGCGCCGCACCGCACCGTTCCAGGATGTCAGCGCCAGTGGCAGCAGGCAGACAAAAGCAGCGACACCGAAGGTGATGAACGGCCGGCCGATGATGTCGTCCAGAACCATACCCCAGTTGAACGACTGATCCAGAGCGAGATACACCAGCAGGTGGACGGCGACGTAGCCGAAACTGGCGAGCCCAACGGCCCGCCGATGCGCCAGCAGAAAGGTCGAACCGGTAAGGCGTCGCAGCGGCGTCGCGGCAAGCGCGACCAAGAGGAACCGCAATCCCCATTCGCCGGTTTCGTTAGTGAGGGCTTCGACGGGATTGGCCCCGAGCCGACCGGTCAGGGCTGAGAACAGCAGGATGACGGCAGGCAGCGCGCAGAGGCCGACCACAAGGAGCCGTCTAAGCGACCAAGCCACCACACCGAAACTGCCGCGCAATAAGGGCGTTAGAAATGCCGCCGTAAATCCATGCCGGTATAGAGGGAAGCCACCTCATCGCCGTAGCCGTTGAACATCAGGGTGGGCCGCTTGGGCGCGAAGATTCCCCCTTCGCCGATGCGCCGCTCGCGTGCCTGCGACCATCGCGGATGCGGCACTTGCGGATTGACGTTCGAGTAGAAACCGGATTCGTGCGAGTTGGCCTGCACCCAGGACGTGACCGGTTCACTTTCCACCAGCTGGATACGCACGATGGACTTGATGCTTTTGAAACCATATGTCCACGGCACCACGAGCCTCAACGGCGCGCCGTTCTGGTTCGGCAACACCTCGCCATACAGACCGACCGCCAGAATCGTCAATGGATGCATCGCCTCGTCCAAGCGCAGACCTTCCCGGTAAGGCCAATCGAGCACCGCGCGCCGCTGGCCCGGCATCTGCTCGGGGTCGAGCAGCGTTTCAAATGCCACGTACCGGGCCTTGCTGGTCGGCTCGAAACGCTTCAGTACCTCGCCCAGGGGAATCCCGATCCAGGGCACCACCATTGACCAACCTTCGACACAGCGCAGACGGTAGACCCGCTCCTGGAGGGGGTGTGCCGCTAACAGATCGTCAATCTGAAGAACGGCCGGATTCGCCACCTCCCCGCCGATCTCGACCTCCCACGGCCGGGTCTTGAGACTGCCGGCGTACCTTGCGGGGTCTGCCTTGCCGGTGCCGAACTCGTAAAAGTTGTTATAGCTGGTCACCAGTTCCCGGGCCGTGAGTTCCTCTCCCGGAATGGGCTGACCGGACCGGTAATCGAGCCCTCCGGTCACCGGCAGTCCGGCAAGAGCGGAACGGCGGGGAAGCAGGGTGGCTGCCCCCGCCGCGACGCTCCCGACCATGAATTCGCGGCGCGAGCGATACATCCGTTGCGGGGTGATCTGCGAGGAAGGTATCTCCCAACTCGGCTTTGTCTTAATCAGCATGGCGGATCCATCGGTCAGTCGAACTGTGAACAATAAGACCGGAAAGATCAGAGAAAATTACAGACCCATGTCATTCGGCGCGGTGCAAGGCGCCGCACAGGGTAGAGACGGATTCTCCTGCGCACGGGTGGGTCGCCCACCCGCAATACGATTACGCGCCGTGGCTGCCGCAGCGCGACCGGATATCGCGCGCGGCCAACCACTCATGGAATTCGTCAGCCGGCAGGGGCGGCGCGATCAGGGTTCCCTGAGCAAAGTGGCATCCGCGATCCCTGAGGAAATCGAGTTGCGCCTCGGACTCCACCCCCTCGGCCACCACTTCCATACCCAAACTCGTGCCCAGAGCAATCATGCTGGCGGTAATGGCACAGTCTCCCTGCTCGCCGGGCACTCCCTGCAGAAACGACCGGTCGATCTTCAGAACATCCAGCGGAAACCGTTTCAGGTAGGCCATGGCGGAAAAGCCGGTGCCGAAATCGTCTATGGTGGTGGTGACCCCCAGGGACTTGATTCTTTGCAGCACCGCTTCGGCAACGGGCGCGTTATCCACAAGGACGCTCTCGGTAACTTCGATCTCCAGCAACTGGGGGTCAATGGCGGTATCCCGCAACACCTCGGCGACAAGATCGCCGAACTGACCGTCACGCAACTGCCGGCCCGACACGTTCACGGAGATGCGCAGCGGCGGCAGGCCCTGCTGCGTCCAGCGGCGAATCTGCGAACAGGCCTCGGACAGAACCCAGTGACCGATCTCTCCGATCAGCCCGGAATCCTCGGCGAGACCGATGAACTCCCCGGGCATAATCAACCGGTCGTGTTCGTGGCTGCGCCAGCGCAGCAGCGCTTCGGCACCGATCACGGCGCCATCCGTGGTGCGGATTTGCGGCTGGTAGTGCAGCAGGAACTCATCGGACTGCGCTGCCTTGCGAAGTCCCTGCTCAAGCCGCATGCGCTGCCGCACGCGGCTGCCCATGTCCGCCTGATAAAAGTGGTAGGCGTTACCACCCACCTCCTTCGCCTGGTACATCGCCGTATCGGCATGCTTGACGAGGGTTTCCATGTCCTTGCCGTCGTCCGGATACAGGGCAATGCCCATTGATGCGGTAACGAAAACCTCGCGCTGACCTATCTCGAACGGCGCGGACAGCGCGGCCAGAATCTTGTCCACTACCGGCACCACGTCGTCGGCGGACTGGGTCGCCTGCAGGCATAACGTAAACTCGTCGCCCCCCTGTCGCGCGATGACGTCTTCGCTGCGCACACAGCGCTCCAGACGACGCGCCACGCTGATCAGCAACTCGTCCCCGACATCATGCCCCATGGTGTCGTTGATCATCTTGAATTGATCGAGATCGAGGAACACCAGCGCCAGCCCCTCGGAACTGCGCCGCGCCCGCAGATGACCGCGCACCCGTTCCGTGAAGGCGGGCCGGTTGGCCAGTCCCGTGAGCGAATCCTGGTAAGCCAGTCGGCGCACGTTCTGTTCGGACTTGCGTGCACTCATGATGCGTGCCACGCGCCGGCGCAGCACACCGTAATTGACCGGTTTGGTAATGAAATCGGCCGCTCCGGCACGAAACGCCCGTTCCACGGAAAGCTCATCATCGAGGCCGGTGATCATCAGGATGGGCACATCCGCCCCCTGAGGCAGCTTGCGAATCAACTCACAGGTGCGGAAACCGTCCTGGATAGGCATCACCGCATCCAGCAAAACAATGGCGGGCAACTCCCTCTGACAGGACCGCAAGGCCTGACGGCCATCCGCGGCCTCCCTGACGCGGTAACCCTCCGCCTTCAGCGCGTTGCAAAGCGCAATACGGCTGCTGCGATCATCGTCGACCACCAGCACGGTCGATACAGACTCTCCGGCGCTGTCGCCCAACCAGGATTCAATCCGTTCCGCGAAGGCCAACTGCACGCTATCCAGCGCCTCGGAGAGATCCAGCAATTCGCGTTCTGCCACCGCGAGGTCAACCGCGCCTTTACGTGACGCCTCCTCCAGGGAATGTGCAATATCACCCACCCGCCGGGCACCGAGATTTCTGGCACTGCCTTTCAGGTTGTGGGCGACTTTCTTGAAGGTTTCCCAATCTCCGGCATTCGCCGCGCCGCGCAGACGCTCCAGGTAATCGTACGCATCTTCCGCGAACGCATCGATCACCTCGCCGATGCCGTCGGAAAGGGTGGCTTGCAGCTCATTGAAAATTTCCCCGTCGAGGTCCGCCGCCTCCATCCAGGCCGAACTGACCAGGTTTGGCTCACTACCCAGCTCCGCCGCCGATGTGCCGCGACGCATGAGCGTCTCTTTAACAGCGGTTGCCCGCACCGGCTTGATCAGGAAATCGTTCATACCCGCAACACGGCAGCGCTCGAAATCTTCCTCGAGGGTATTCGCGGTCATGGCGATGATGGGCAACTGACTATGCCCCGCCGCGCGGATACGCCGGGTCGCCTCCAGCCCATCCATACCCGGCATATTGCAATCCATGAAGACCATGCCGTAGCTGTGTCGCTCGACCAGTGTCACCGCCTCGGCGCCGTCGTTGGCGATGTCCACTTCGCATCCCAGCTTCTCCAGCATGCCTCTGGCAACCAGCTGGTTCGCGTGGTTGTCCTCCACTACCAGCACGCGGCACACCTCCGCGTCTCCCGGCAAATCAGCGACAGTTTGGTTCTCGACCGCACTTCCTTCGCCGTCCTGGCCGGTTACGTCATGCAACAGGTTTGTAAGGCATTCGAGCAGTTGCGCCTCGCGAATCGGTTTCGGCAACCGCGCGACCACGCCCGCCTGATCCACCTGGTGATCCGACCCGCTGCGTTGGTTTCCGATCAATACCACCGGTACCGGACCCATCCTGTCGTAAGCCTGGATATACCGCGCGAGATCAACTCCCCCCATGTCAGGCAGGCCGGCAGCGACGAGGATGGCGTCGTACCTTTGTTGCGCCTCCGGTGCTTGACCTATCACGGCAAGGACTTCGCCGCCGCTGGTCGCGACATCGCACATGCCCGAGTGCGACGTGATCATCTCCGAGACCACGGTGCATGTGAGTTCGTGCTCGTCGACGATCAGAAAGCGGCGGTTTGCAAGGGCGAGACGCTGCCGTGCAGCCGTTTCACCTACGCCCACCATGGTGGTGAACGAGAATGTCGACCCGACTCCCGGTGTGCTTTCGACCGTGATCTCGCCGCCCATGATCTCGACCAGATGTTTACAGATGGTCAATCCCAGCCCGGAACCTCCGTAGCGGCGGGTGGTTGAACCATCAGCCTGGGTGAAGGAGTCGAATATTCGTCCCAAAGCGGATGACTCGAGTCCGATACCGGTATCCGCAACAGCGATTTTCAGACGGCACCGCTGCGCATCGGGCTGCTCGGCCTCGGTTGTAACCGTGACGGACACCTCGCCCTGCTGAGTGAACTTGATCGCGTTACTGAGCAGGTTCGACAGTACCTGTCCGATTCGGGTCGGATCACCGGTAACCACGGTCGGGACCGCGCGATCGATATGAACCGCCAGATCCAACCCTTTGCTGTGCGCCGCCTCACTGAAAAGGAACACCGTGTCCTCGACCTTGCGGCGCAGGTCATACTCGATCTGCTCGAGTTGCAGTTTGCCGGCATCGATCTTGGAGAAGTCGAG
>JAYZWP010000273.1:0-4562 GCA_036142245.1 Pseudomonadota bacterium
CCTTATACGGCGAATGGATTGCCCCTGTACCACGACGGGAATCACCTTTCCGAACTCGGCTTGACTTATATCCTGGACGAGATCGTAGACAAAATTGTTGAATTGTCCCGTTGATGGGGGATTTATACGGGAAGCCCTGAGCTATTCCGTGCGTCCTGTTCAGGAGGATGCCCCTGCTTGCACGATGCGCGTGGTGTTGAGTCATGAGCGCCTCGTGCGCAATTTTCACGGCGCCGCGACCCTACTCGCAGGAGGTTACGTGCACAATTGATGTTCCGTAGGAGTCGATGATGCAGCGATAAATCAGCGACTATCTGCTTCAAGCGCAGATTCTTTGCCTCCGGACCTTTCAGCCGATTCAGGTCCGGTGTTTCCAGCCCCCCCGTACTCGCTGCGCCGCCGATCAGACGTCGCCGGGCCGATCCCCGGCTGCCGGCACAATTCCTTGACCGGCACCCCAGACTCAGCCCGCTTCAACATCCCAACAATGTGATGCTCCGTAAACCTGCTCATGCGCATGATGACCCCCAACGCGACCCGGCATCATGGCCACTCTCCGCTTATCACCGTGACAGATTTAGGGGGGGACAGACCCATATTCGGTCGGCATCGACCGACAGCCAGTTGCCCGGAAGGCGGCGAGGCTGCAGGGAAGTTTTGTCATATGACAACATTACGGCGGCATGGAAGTACCGCCCACCGGGCCTTCAGGGATTTGCTTTTTCCTTCTTGCAGCAGCGATTCTCAGTGACCGAGTCAGATAACTCCACGGCTTCGGGTGACACAACCCGCAGGGTGTCCCCCGGCCGCTACCCCGCGGCCGTCACGCTCGAGGACTTGCGGCGAAACCTCGCATCGGTGCAGGCACGCATAGCGTGCGCCTGTCGACGTGTAGGCCGTGACCCGGCCCACGTACGTCTGCTGCCGGTGACCAAAACGCTCGACGAGCACCGGATCCGCATCTCCTATGCGGCGGGTTGTCGCCAGTTCGGCGAGAACAAGGCGCAGGAGGCACATCGCAAGTGGGAGGCGACGGCGGACCTGGCCGACATCCGCTGGTCGGTCATCGGCCACCTGCAGACCAACAAAGCCAAGTTCGTGGCGCGGTTCGCCGCTGAGTTTCAGGCGCTGGACAGTTTGCGCGTGGCCGAAGCACTGGAACGGCGGTTGCAGGCCTCGGGACGGTCGTTGGATGTGTTCGTGCAGGTGAATACCTCCGGAGAGGCCGCCAAGTACGGGTTGCCTCCCGACGACGTCGCCGCTTTCCTGACAGAGATGCCGCGGTATTCCGCGCTGCGCGTGCGTGGGCTCATGACATTGGCCCGGTTATCCCCCGACGCGGAGCAGGCCCGGATGTGTTTCATGACACTGCGCACGTTGCGCGACCGGCTAAGGCATGACGCACCGGATGGCGTGGCACTGGATGAACTGTCGATGGGGATGTCCGGCGACTTCGAAATCGCCGTCGAGGAAGGCGCCACGGTGGTACGTATCGGGCAGGCGCTTTACGGCGCACGAAATGTCGCGGACAGTGACCTCTCGCAGGCGGACGCCCAGCGCTGACCATCGGACCGCCAGGGATGACAACCGGGCGGGTTTACCCGTCAGTCCAATCATAAAGATCTCGGCACCTCGGGGCCCCTGCTGCGTCGGAGTGGTTCAGGGGGAGGGTATCGTCACGCAATCAAGGCAACGTCGTCACCCGGGAGGCGCAGTTCGTCGACCTATTGGTGGTCCCCGGAGCGTTGGTGGTCCCGGAGCGCCCCATCGGGGCGTTCGACGGGCCAGCTTGCCAGCGGCAGCGAAACGCAAAAATTCCCTACGGTGGCGTTTTAGGCGGTTCCTTGGCGTCCCGGCGGGGGGAGAGCCCCGGCAGACGGGACGAAGGCTCCGGGGCACGGATTCCTCCGGCGGTCAGGCGCCCTGATTTCCTGACGTGGGCTTGGCCGATGCATGTAATGACGGAGTGGGTATGACGCAAGACGACGCCTGGATGGATCTCGCGCTGGCCGAGGCGCGCGCCGCCGGTGCGGCAGGGGAGGTGCCGGTGGGCGCGGTCATCGTCCGGGATGGCGACATAGTCTGCGCCGCCGGCAATCGGTTGATTTCACCACCTGACCCTACGGGGCACGCCGAGATGCGGGCGCTGCGGCAGGCGGCTGCGGTGCTCGGCAACTACCGGCTCAATGGCTGCGTTCTGTACGTGACGCTTGAACCTTGTGTGATGTGTTTCGGGGCCATGGTGCATGCCAGGCTCCGGCGGTTGGTGTTCGCCGCCCCGGATGAGAAAACCGGCGCCTGCGGCGGTGCCATCGACTTGCCGGCTCTGTATCCGGCGAATCACACCATCGACGTGGCGTCCGGCCCGCGGCGGGAGGAGGCGGCAGCCTTGCTGCGGGCTTTTTTTCGGACCCGGCGCGGATAGGTTTCGCGCCGCGCGATATTGAGGTAATCCGCCCGTTCAGGGTGCCAATTTTCCGCCGCATCCCCGCCGCCGGCCTGCAAGATACCCGCCAGGGCATTGACGCCGGCCGGGAAGAAGTGTGCTCCAACTTTATGAATTAAAAAAAGAAAATTTATTGGCATAACGGTTGCTTAACCCCGCCAAAGCATTCACTCGGGGATTCTCCGTTATGGCTGACGATGACGCGACCGAGGAGGTCACGGAAAAAAAGAGCCGCAAGGTGCCGCTCATCATGGGTGGCATCGGCTTGCTGGTGGCGGTCGCGGGATTCAGCAGCGGCTACGTGCTCGGCATGACCTCGGCGCTGGTCGCGGCGCTGCACGCGTCGGATGAGCAGAGCGCCGCAGATGAAAACGGCGCACAAAAGGGTACCGCAACGAGCGAAGCCGCTGTCGGTAAAGCCGTGTTCCTCACGCTGCGGCCCGACTTCACCGCCAACTTCAACGATGGCGAGAACATGCGCTTCATGCAGGTGGGTCTGGATGTCATGGCGCGCGACGAGGCGGTGCTCAAGCAGATCGAGGAGCTGATGCCGAAGGTGCGCTACGAGATTCTCAAGATTCTCGGTGGTCAGGATGCGGCCGTCTATTCGCCCGAGGGAAAGGATGCACTGCTCGCGCAGATTCGCAGCAAGCTGCAGAAACTCGTGGTCACCGAGGCCGGTACCGTCGAAGACGTTTTCTACACCAGCTTTCTGATTCAGTGATTACCCGAGACCGCTAACCAGGAACGGCAGAGCATGGCGGAAGAAGAGGTCCTGACGCAGGAGGAGATCGACGAACTCCTGCACACCGTCAATGAAGAGGACGATTCGCAGCAGGGTCTCGCACGGGCTGATGCCAAAGCGACCCCATTTGATTTCGCGCTCCAGGCACGGGTGTTCCGGGATCATCTGCCGACCCTGGAGGTGATTCACGACAAGGTGGCCAGAGGATTGCGTGCCGCCGTTCAGGGTTGGTTGCAGCGTACCGTGGACGTGGCCGCGCAGCCCATGCGCGCGGTGAAGTATCAGGCCTACGCCCGCAGCCTGGCGTTCCCGACGGCGATGCATGCCTACGAGGTAAAAGGCTTCCAGGAGCGTTTTCTTATCTGCGTCCCGGCGGCGCTGGTGTCCGCCCTGGTCGAGGGTTTTTTTGGGGGCAGCGGAGCCGGGGGCGGGGGAGTCCAGGGGCGCGATCTGAGTCGCACGGAGCGGCGGATCGCCGAAATGCTGGTGGGTCTCGCCCAGCGCGAGGTAACCAAGGCGTGGGGGGCGGTGCATGCCATGGCCTTCACCGCCGCCGGCATGGACACCAACCCGCAGTTCGCCGATCACCACGCCGCGGAGGAACCGGTTCTGATTCACAGCTACGGCCTGGAGATGGATTGCGGCGGCGGGGAGATTCAACTGGTTTATCCCTGGCGCGCGCTCGAGCCTCTGCGCGACAAACTGGCCGGAGGGGGGCCGCAGCAAAATCAGGCCGAAAAGCTCAACTGGAACCGGGAATTACGCCGCGATCTGGTCGGTGCCCCGGTGAAGCTCACCGCGCGCTTTGCCGAAGCGGTGATCACCCTGGCGGATCTCATGTCCCTGGAAGCAGGCGACGTGATTCCCATCGAGTTACCGGAGCAGATCGTCATAGCCAGCGAGGGGATACCCCTGTTTCGCGCCGGTTATGGCACCCAGGAGGGTCACTACGCGATACAGATTCACGACCTGCTTCAGGTCGAGGTCGATTCCCCCCCATCGGGCCCGGCGCGTCAAGCGGCCCGGCCCCGAGCTGCCTAGGAAGGTACAGCCCATGAATGACGAAGTCGACGCCAACGCAACCGCCGCCGATCAGCCCGAAGCGGCTCAGGCCAACGCCGGGGCCTTCGACGAACTGGCGGAACCGGCGGATCGCAAGGAGGCCGGAATCGATCTGCAGGCCATCCGGGAGATTCCGGTGACCGTTTCTACCGAACTGGGCCGTACCAGCATGCCGATCGCTCGTCTGCTGGACCTGGGCCAGGGATCGGTGATTGGGTTGGACCGCCCGGCCGGCGAACCGTTGGACGTGCTGGTGAACGGTTGTCTCATCGCCCACGGCGAGGTGGTGGTGGTGGACGACAAGTTCGG
>JAYZWP010000274.1:0-2898 GCA_036142245.1 Pseudomonadota bacterium
GCCGCCGCCGCCCGGGACGGATGGCCCCGACCGCGCCCTGTCATACCCCTTTCAGGCCCCGCCCGGAATCAACGGCAACAGCAGATAGGACTGGTGTTCCCGGTCGCGATGGAGCTTGTAGTAGGTCAGCGTCATGCTGGGCAACGGCCCCATGACATTGATGATGTGATGCCAGGGAATCTCCATCGGGTCGCAGGTGGTGATCTCCAGTTCCAGATGCTCCCCGGGTTTCAGCACGTAGGAGATCGGTGGAAAGGCGATCACGTACTCGTTCACCTCGCCGGGCACCACCGGCTGCGGGTCGGTGTGCGGATGCACCGGATTCCAGAACGTGGAGGCCTGCTCGTCCAACGCCCGGTGCGACGCCTTCAGCACGCCACGGGTAAGCGGAAAACGGTGCTCACCCGGACCGACCGCCCATAGCTTGGCGACGAAATTCGCGTCCGGCTGATCCAGTTCGGCGAACAGGTGCAGCACCACCGGACCGGTCAGTTCCGTCGGCGCACTCGCCGGCGGCATGCTGTACACCATGGCGCTGCGCTCCGCCGAGATGATCGGCGGGCGGTGTACCAGCGGATCAGGGTCCGGCATGCCGGGATCCGGCAGCGGGTTCATCTGGCCGAAGGGCCGCAGGTACATCTTGGTCCACTGGGTTCTGGCCAGCGGCCACTCGTTTTCGTAGCGGTACTGGTTGGGACCCATGATGAACAGCCGGATCGGCGGTTCGTCCATGATCCCGGTGTCCACATCCTTCAACCAGTGGTCGTACCAGCGCAGCGCCTCGTACTTCAGATCCGGCGGTCCCGGCAACTGGGTATGCATGTGATGACCGAAGATACCGGCCTTCTTGGGCACATCCAGGCTGGGGTCGTTCATGTCGTCCCAGATGGCATCGCTGAAGGGTTTAAAAAATGGAATCCAGCAGCCCGCCGTATAAACCGGCACCTTGATCTTGCCCACCTTGTCCTTGGAGCGGCGCTTCTCCCAGAACTCGTCGTTGGTGGGATGCAGCAGCTGATCGAAGAAAGCGCTGCCGCGACGCGCCAGCAGCCGCGTGTAGTTGGTGTTCAGGGCAATGTCCTTGCTCCGGGCAACGGCGTTGAAACGCTCCTCCAGCTCTTCCGGCGAGTAGAGCAGCTCCGCCTCCGACTGCGTGGTGTGGGCCGGGATCTCCCGCTCCAGCTCCCACCAGAACGGCTGGATGATGCCCCCCTCATAAGCGACCCCGTACAGGTCGTTCGCCGCTTCGTAGGGGAAGATCGCCTTCAGGCTCGGCGGCTGCTGCTCGGCGACGAAACGCTGGATCATGCCGAACCAGGAGATGCCCATCATCCCCACCTTGCCGTTACACCACGCCTGCCTGGCGATCCATTCGACGATGTCGTGGCCGTCCTCCTGCTCCTGGACGCTGAACGGACCGTTCCACTTGCCTTCGGACTTGCCCAGGCCGCGCTCGTCCGGAATCACGTAGACGTAACCCCGGCGCACGAAGAATTCGATATCGCCCGCCTCGACGTTGTGGTCAAACACCCAGGAGTTGATCGGCTGCGCCGGAATCGGGCAGGACTGGCAGTCCTTACCGTACGCCGAAAGCGCCAGCAATCCGGGGAACGCGCCGTCGGCGTCCGGCCGAAACACATCGGCGCGCAGCGTCACGCCGTCGCGCATCTGCAGCGGAACGTCCCGCTCCACCACCATCTCATATTGGGGTTTGGAAAGCTGCCCGGCGTTTTTCAGGTACTGCGCGTCCCAAAACGCGGGTTTCGGTAGCGACACGCTTTCCAGCGCGGCGCGCAATTCAGCCTCATCCATATTGACTCCTCCCTTATCAGACGAACCGGAAACCACCCCGCCCGGAGCCGTGCCGACTCGGCGCCGCGTCTTCCCTCCCGGGCGAGAGCAGGAGTTTAACTGTCCGCGCGGCGTGCGCCAGCCGGACGAAGCGGTTACGCCTCCCTGTGAAGCGACGCGCCGAGCGCAGCATTGGCACGCCGGGCCGGCGCACGAGAAAACCTCCCCCGCTGTGGAAATGGGGGAGATTTTCCCGCCGCGTGGCGGAATGAATCAGTCGAGATTCATGCAGTTCGCGTAGTAGGTCACGGTTGCGGGCCAATCAGAAAAAATGCCGAGAATCCCGACCTCCTGAGCCAGCACGTGCAGGGTTTCGTACTTGTCGCCGTCGTTGTCGATGATGTCGTCGGTAGTCTGGTGATACCAGGCGCCATCGTTCACCAGCGGTGCGGAGCGTTCGAAGGTCCAGGTGATGATGTCGAGCCCGGCCGCCCTGGCCTCGCCGGCATACACCGAGGGTACGATCTGGCCATCCTCACTCGCCACCAGCATCCACATCGGCGGAGCGATGATCTGAACGCCGTCCGCCACCAGTTCGTCCATGGTGGGGCTCCAGGTGGCGGGATCGGTGTGGTCGAAGCCGTCCGACGTCTCGTAACGATCATCCAGGTACACGGCCTGGGCGCCGAACGCCGGCTCATTGGCGATCCAGTACAGCACATCGTTCAGGTTGAACGACTGCGGAAACACCTTGTCCGCCGACACACCGGCCGCCTTGTACTCGTCGATCATTTTCTGAGCATAGGCTTCCTGACTGCCAAACACCGCCGCGATGTCCGCGGCATCACCCCCCTTCAGTTCCGGGGTCATCTTCACTTGCAGGCTGTTAAACAGATCGATGCTCTCGGCGTGGGTCAGCAGTTCGCCGCGGGAGGCATACAGATCGGTGCGCCAACTGGCGGTACCGCCCAGGTATCCCTCAACGGTCGTCGCGGACGGATCCGCCGCGTCCATCTTGCCTTGCAGACTCTTGAACTCCGCCAGGGTGATGTCGCTGGCGCAACACTTTGCGGATGCCGGCGTGACCACTTCGCCGCTCACCGGATC
>JAYZWP010000275.1:0-2569 GCA_036142245.1 Pseudomonadota bacterium
GGTCTGGGGGCGGGGCATGGTGGACCATTCACCTGACAACCGCCCATTGGAGGCGATGCCGGCCACACCGGGCAACGGCGTCTGGCGCCTTGGCCTTGGCCACGGCATCTATGTCGAACCGGGACACGACACCCTGCACTCTTCCCCGATCCACGCCGAGCAGATCGAGGCAGCCCCTTTTGATTACCTCGCCCTGGGCCACCACCACGGCGCGATGGATGTTTCCCCCACCGGGTCACTGGCGCTCTACAGCGGTGCACCCACACCGGTCGTCGATGATCGCGGGACCTACGTGGTGGTGGACCTGAACGACGAGCAGGGGTCCGTCGCGCAGATCAAAGAATTGCGTTGAGCCAGTGCGCTCGTCTGGCGCCGCCTCTTGCTATTGGCACAGCACCAGCAGCACAAAACAGCCGGCCAGCAGGAGCGTCAGCACCCAGAGCAGGGTGTTTCTGACCGCCGTGCGGCGCTTTGATCGACCGACGAGTCTGCCGTGCTGCCAGTGCATCCGCGAAACGTGGCGGGTGAGCGGTTCCTCATCCTGGGGCTGACGATTCAAGACGGAGAGCATGGGCCGTATCAGTTCCGGTGAATTCGGCACCGGCGCCAAAATGGGTGATTGAGCAAAGCAAAATC
This sequence comes from Pseudomonadota bacterium, assembly GCA_036142245.1. Taxonomy (GTDB): domain Bacteria; phylum Pseudomonadota; class Gammaproteobacteria; order Immundisolibacterales; family Immundisolibacteraceae; genus JAYZWP01. The sequence goes on from JAYZWP010000275.1 coordinate 637, forward strand.
GGCGCCATTCCTTTAAAAAGCTCATTTCCGGGGAGGGATCGAGTGTTTATCGCCACACGAGCACCACAGAGTGTAAAGGCTTTTGACGGTTTTGTGGTCCCGAAAGAAGGCAGGGCGGCTCGAAGAGCGCCAATTGTGACAAAAAAGTGACATCCATTCCGCGCGTTATGTCGCTTGGCGAGCTGAAAAATAGCTGTAAGGTTTTTCGACAGCAGGTGCACGGGATACCCGCGGGGCAGCTCCACAACTCTCCGGGGTCAATTTGATCCGAGGCTCTGGCCCCTCCGGCGTTTCCCGCGCCGACAAATGCCCCGCATGAACATCAGCTCACTGCGTCGTCTTACGCAGCGCAGCACAGCCAGGCGCTGCGCGGGAACGCGCCACGGAGGCGTTTCAGGGTTTTCCCAGGAGTTCCCGGTACAACGCAACGTGGGCCTGGGCGCAACTGTCCGAGGAATAGTGACACCGCACCGCAGCGGCAGACCTGGCGCGCAGGGAATCAGCGCCGCGCCGCTCTGCTGCCAGGCGTTCGATCGCATCGGCGAAGGTCACCGGAGAACGATCCTGCAAGGCGATGCCGCCGCACCGTTCGGCCACTTCCGGCATTGCCCCCACGGCATGGACCACGACACCGCAACCCAGGGTGAGGGCTTCGAGCAACGTCATGGGAAGCCCTTCGTGATCCGATGGCATGCAGACGATATCGAGCTGCGCGAGCAGGCTTGGAACATCCTGCACGAAGCCGAGAAAATGGGTCCGGTGTAGATCGAGTTCGGCGGCCAGCGCTTTGGCGCCGTCGAGTTCCGGCCCCTCCCCTGCGACATAACAGGCGCTGTCCGCGCCCCGCTTCTCAAGCTCCGCGGCGATGCGCAGGAAGAGGTCCGCCCGCTTCACCGGCGTCAGTCGGCCGACAAGACCCACTTTCAGCGTTGCGTCGGCCTGGGGCAGGGCCAGCGGCTGGACGGCAGCCGCCAGCGCATCGCAATCCACACCGTTGGCGATCACCCGGATGCGCTGGCGGGGGTAACGTAGCCGCAGTTGCTCCGCGAGGGGTGCGGAGACCGCGATCAGCGTGTCCAGTCCACGGCCACTGACGACGCGATCAAGAAGTTCGGAGAGCTGTTTGTCCGGACGCAGCAACGACGCACTGTGTTCCGCGGCACCGTGCACGGTTCCCACCACGGCTCCGACCGGAGCACGAAAGGCGGCCAGCAACGCCAGGACGTTTTCCTTCTTGCCGTGACCATGCAGTATCTCGGGCCGCACACTTCGCATTGCGTGGCGCATCCGCGACGCAATGCTCGCAGAGGCCATCCTTGACTCATCATGAACGGTGACGGGAATCCCCGCGGCACGCAACCGCCGGGCCATCTCCCCCTCGTTGAAAAGAATCGCCGCCGGCTCGATGTCTCCCCGGCGCCGCAGAGCCAGCAGCAGGTTGTAGACCTGGGTTTCAGCGCCGGCCCAAAGGTCGCCGGACGCGACATGCCAAACCTTCAGCGGCTGCTCGCCGGGATACGCCATCCTTTATACTCTGCCGCCGCCGGTGTTATGCCGTCGCCGGCCGCGGAACCTTGCCAAACCCATGGAATTGCTTTTCTGGTTCAGCCTGTTCGGAGCCGGGTATTCCTACGCCCTGTATCCGCTGGTGCTCTTGTGCCTGCCGAAACGGCCGGGTGCGGCCATCGATCGGGCCGATGGGGGGCCATTGCCGCGGATATCTCTGATCATTACCGTCCACAACGAAATCGGCCGCATCGACGAAAAGCTCGACAACAGCCTCGCGCTCGATTACCCGGCGCAGCGACTGGAGATTCTGGTTGCCTCTGACGCTTCGACCGACGGCACCGACGATCGGGTCGAAGCCCTGGCCGATCGGGGTATCCGACTGGTGCGCTCCGACCAGCGTAACGGCAAGGAGTATGCCCAATCG
>JAYZWP010000276.1:0-3020 GCA_036142245.1 Pseudomonadota bacterium
CCGATTTCGTCAAGAAACAGGGTACCGCCGTCGGCAGCCCGGATCAGCCCGAGATGGTCTTTCACGGCGCCGGTGAATGCACCACGCACGTGTCCGAACAGCTCCGACTCGAGGAGACTTTCCGGGACCGCGGCGCAGTTGAGCGGCACGAACGGCTTTCCCGCCCGTGGACTGTGGCGATGGATAGCCCGCGCAATGAGGTCCTTGCCGGTGCCGCTTTCGCCGAGCAGCAGGACGCTGGCACGGGCGGCGGCCACCAGCGGCAACTTGTCCAGCAGTTCGCGCATACGGGGGTTCTGGGTGATGATGCCGTCATCATCGACCGGCCGGCCGATGGATCCCGCTGGCGAACCGGCCAGCCGCAGCGCCCGATCGACTTCGGCCAGCAGATGCTTGCCGTCGAAAGGCTTGGTGAGGAAACCGAATGCGCCGCGCTGCGTGGCATCGACCGCTTCGGGGATCGAGCCATGCGCGGTGAGGATGATGACCGGCAGGGTTGGATACCGTTCCCGGACGAGTCCGAACAGCGTCATCCCGTCCATCGCGTCCATGCGCAGATCGGTGATCATGAGCGCGGGTGGAACATCCTTGAGCCCGGCAAGGGCGCGACGGCCGTCGCTCTGCGTTACCACACCGTAGCCCGCTGCGGTCAGACGCATGGAGAGAAGCTCCAGGAGCTCGGCATCATCATCGACAATCAGTATGGTGGCACTGTCGCTCACGGCGTCGCGCGTACCCGCTCTTCCAGATGGCCGTCAATCCGCTTCAGGGCATCTATCTGCTTTTTCAGGTCCAATAGCTGGCGCCGCAGCCCGGCATTCTCCTGCGCCAGCGCTTCACGCCTGCGTTGTTCTTCCTCTGCCACTTCATTGAGTGCCGCCAGATCACTGACGAGTACCCGCAACGCTTCGCGCGTTGCGCCGCTCTGCGGCGGCAAGTCATGCACGGGGAGGCCGCGTGCCTGCGCCACCAGTTCCGCGTAGAGGTCCGGACAGCCCGGCGCGGCGATCTCCGGCGAAGCCGGTTCACCACCCGAGTGTCGCGCCAACGCGTAATGGGTCAGCACTTCAGCCATATCACAGCGTGGCGCCGGCAAGTCATGGGCGTCACGCCACCATGCGCACCCCGTTGTCGTCGCCACAGCCGCCAGAAGAATGGCCAGCGCCGACGGGCATCCCGCGCCTCGGCTCATATTTCCACCCTCCGGCCCGTTATTTGCTGCGCGGAACAGCGCTGGCCGAGGGCCGCCGCCCATCGGGCGCGTCGCGATGGCATTCAGGCCGCTCCGGCGTCGCGTGACAGAGGCAAGGTCACGCGCAAATGCGCACCCTGCCGGCTGTCGATGACCTGTATTTCACCCCCGTGGGCGCGAGCGTAGGTGCGGGCGATGGCAAGACCCAGGCCGGTGCCCTTGATGGCGCCTTCGGGCTGCCGAGCCGATTTGTAAAACGGCTCAAAGACCTGCTCCCGATCCACCACCGGAATCCCCGGACCGCGATCCGTTACGTCGAGTTGCGCCGAGCCGGCCTGCACATCGAGGCGAACGGTGATGGTACTGCCGCGCGGCGCATACTTCACGGCGTTATCCAGCAGGTTGGCGCATAGGGTCTGCAGTTTCTCCGCATCCCCGGCACAGCGCAGCGCCACAGCCGTGCAATCGACCGTCAACTCCCTGGCGCGCAGGGCCAGCGCCTGTTCCTCGACGCAGTCCCGCAACAAGGCATCCAGTTGAACGTCGGCGATCCGCAGTGCCAGCCGGTCCCGCGCGAGGCGCTGCGCCTCCAGAAGTTCGCCGATTTTCTGTTCCAGCCGTTCAATGCCGCGCTCGAGAATCTCGACGACGCGCCGTTGCTCCGTGCTCAGTGTCCCCGCCACGCCGTCGGACAGGATGGCGGTACCCTCCCGCAGCGAGGCGAGGGGGGTTTTCAGTTCATGAGAAACATGCGCCAGAAAAGTTGCCTTCTGATGATTCAGCGCCGCGAGCTGTTGTCGAAGCCAATCCAGGCGTTCGCCAACGGCAATCAAGTCCGCCGGACCATCGATGCGGGCGGAGCCCTCCAGGTCGCCGGTCCCCATACGGTGGATTGCCGCGGTCAGCTGCTTGACCGGGCGGGAAAGACGACTCGAAAACCAGATGATCAGAAGCGCCGCCAGCACCAGCGAGCCGACCACCTGGACCGTCACGACTCTGCGCAACGCAGCCGCTTCCGCTTCGATCCGGTCACTTGCGGCGTCTATGTGACGGGAGGCAATACGCCGCATTTCGTCCAAAGCTGCACCCGACCCAGCCAACCGCTCAATGGTCGCATGATCGATCTGGCCGGATTGCGCCTTCTTCAGAGCAATCGCTACTGCCTGCGCTGTTTCCTGCGCTTGAGCGTCGAAGTCGATCCGCATCGGGGCCGAGAGCCCCAGGCGGCGCAGTTCCGCAAGACGTGACTGGAATCCAGCGTGATGCTGCATGAGCCGATCGAGCAGTTCCGTGTCGCCGAGCACGGCGTACTGCCGCGCGGCCCGTTCCATCTCCACCAGCTGGCTGGATAGCTGCTGCAAGCCGCGCGTCAGAATCACCGCCTCGCGGGTCGTGACACTGCCGCGTCCGGCCAGATCGTCGCTGCGCACGACCGCCACGACGAGTGCAACCGCAAGCGGCAGCACGACGGCGGCAAAGCCAAGAATCAGCAGCCCGAGGAACGAAGCGGGGCGGGGCAGCCGGTAATGGCCGAAAATGTTTCGGGGCTGCCGTTTTCCCTGCCGCCTAGCCCGGCGGCGAGGTAACGCCAGGATCGACATCCCCGGATGGCGGCTCCGATCAGCGCCGCCGGGGCGGCATGATGTCGGTAATGGAGCCGTCATAGACCTCCGCAGCCATCGCAACGGTCTCGGACAAGGTCGGATGGGGATGGATACTCAGGGCGATGTCTTCCGCCTCGGCTCCCATCTCGATCGCCAACACCCCTTCGGCGATCAGGTCACCGGCACCCGGGCCGACGATGCCGACCCCGAGAACCCGGTGCGTC
>JAYZWP010000277.1:0-5196 GCA_036142245.1 Pseudomonadota bacterium
CCCGATCGGACGTGCCGCCCCGCGCCGCGATCGGATGAGTGTTCCGGATTCTGATTCAAGACGGCACCTCGCGGATAGTGGCATGGCGAACGTGCCGGCACCCCGGTCCCGGGAAACTCAGTGCTTCCCTGCTCACCACCACCCTCCAGGTAGACGAGACGGCCGGGCAGCGGCTCGCCCGGCGATCAAACCGGAACCTGGCCGTTCGAACCACGGGCCGTCAGGAAGATTGAGAGTGGACCGTCGCTAGACAAGAATTCCGAGCGCCGGAATCTCCCCGTCGCTGTTGACCAGCAAAACTTTCTTGTAGGCGATTTTCCATTCGCCATCGATGCGGCGCAGCCGGTGTTCGCAGCGACCCGCCCAGGTGATCATCCAGCTCTCGTGACCGCGCCGCTTGAATTCGGTGGCGTTGAAGGTGGAGTACACCGTGGCGGCATTGTCCCCCTCCACCTCCAGTTCGACGTTGCCGATGATGCGGCTCACGGTGGAGCGCGGGTCCTGGGTATACATCGCCTTGCTCTTCATGCGTCCCACGCGGCGGGCCAGACCTGCCCGGTCCGCGTAGATGATGCCGACGGCGTGCTGTGGATCGTCGTCATGGCCGCACGGCACCCAATAGACGCCGTCGTCCGTCCAGAGGGCCTCCCACTCCTCGACGCGGTGGGAGTCCATCAGGCGCGCCTCGTAGTACAGAAACTGTTCGATCTCTTCCCGGGTGATGCTCACGCCGTCGATTCCTCCCTGATGTGCCCGCACGGGCGCCGGACCGGCCGCGCCGTTCAGTCCGCGCACATGATCTCCTTGTAATGGCGCCAGATTCCGCGCTGCACGGTCTCGCCAAGGGATTGGGACGTCAAGGCCGGCACGCCGAAGTCATCCTCCTCCATGCGTTGGTCGTGCAGGCCCCGGTTCAGTTCGAACCAGGCGTCCGGATTGGCGCGGATACCGACCTGGCTGCGCTCGAACATCTCCATATCATCCGGAGCGAGAAACCCGGCGGGTCCGAACCCTGCCTCGTGGGCACGGATGCGGGCGAAGTTGATTTCCGCCGGCGCGCCTTTGAGCAGTGCCGGGTAGTAGTAGACGTGCGTCCGGTAGAGGCTGACCGGCTGGATGATGCGTACCGCGTCCCACAACAGCATCAGGTTGGGAAACACCATGATGTGACAGGGACCGCCGCGGGCCAGCCACTCCGCCTTTTCCCGGGAGCCGACACGCCTGGCGACCCCTTCCAGTACCGGTTCCGCCAGGGTGCCGGTGGACCCGGTCCATTTGAGGCCGTCGCCGCGCTTGCGATTGGCCTTGAAGTTGTCCAGCACGGTGTGACCGCCGCCCAGGTCCCGCATGGTCGCGTCCTGATCCTCCAGATCGCCGCGCTCGGTGAACTCCGCCTTGCCACCCTGGGAGGACATACTCGCGAACTGTGCCAGCGCCGTCGCGTGGACGAATTCAGCGTGATACGCATCCACCAGATTTTCGAGCTGCATTTTCCAGTTGGCGTTGGCGACCACGCCGTGGCGCCCGGCGGAAACCACGATCTCGCCGTCGGGGGCCAGGTCGCAGTAGCGGCTGATGTAATCGGCCGCACGGCCCAGATATTGCTCAAAAGAGACACCGGCACTCGCGAGACTGGCAAACATGAAACCGCGGTGCACGCCGATCCGCGGCACGTCGAACAGCCGGGTGTTGCCGTCCGGCGCGTAGGGGCCCGCAATATTCGGATGGGTGGACTCGATCAACTCCCCGGTGTTGGCGAACACCCAGCCGTGATACGCGCAGCGGAAGAACTTGCTGCTGCCCTTCTGTTGCTGGCAGATCGTGTTGCCGCGGTGCGGGCAGCGGTTCAGAAACATGCGGACCTTGTCGTCCTGTCCCCGCACCACCACCACCGGTTGCAGTCCGATCACCCGCACGATGAAGTCACCCGGCCTGGGCACCTCCGACTCATGCGCGACATAGACCCAGCCGGAATGAAAGATACGATCCATCTCCGCCTGGAAAATGGCTTCGTCCTGGTAGAGCCGGTTATTGACCCGAAACCCGAACTCCGGATGCTCCTGGATGAGATCGTCGTAGTCGATGGCGGGCAGCGTCGGTGTCAGCATGGTCGATCCCTCCTCGCGGTGGCGCGGACATCCCTTTGCTCTCGGTGCGTACGCATTATGCCGCTGCTGCCGACGCCGAGGAACGGCGCTCCGGTGCGACACAGGCTCGCCCGGCCATGGCTATTGTGTTCGTCCACCCCTAGCGACATGCTGTGCCGCACGAATCCGAGTTGGAGGGAGAGATGAGTCTGCTGCCGCACAATCTGGACAACCTGGTGCTGACAGCCCTGGAAGTGATGGCCGCGCTCTTCATCGTGGCAGTCGGCACCGGACTGCTGGTGTCGATCGTGCTGTATCTGGTTGACCGTTTCCAGACGCGCCACACCATCCGCCGCAATTACCCGCTGGTGGGCCGCTTCCGGTATCTGCTGGAACACCTGGGCGAATTTTTCCGCCAGTATTTCTTTGCGATGGACCGCGAGGAACAGCCCTTCAACCGCGCCGTGCGTTCCTGGGCGTACCGCGCCGCCAAGAACATCGACAGCACGGTCGCGTTCGGCTCGACCCGCGACCTGAGCCGCCCGGGCGGTTTCCTTTTCGCCAACGCACCCTACCCCACGCTCGATGAGGACGCCGCCTTGCCGGCTGCCCTGATGATCGGTCCGCAGTGCCGCCACCCTTACCTGGCCGAGTCCCTGGTCAATATTTCCGGAATGAGCTTCGGCGCCCTGTCGAAACCTGCCATCCAGGCGCTGTCGCAAGGCGCGAAACTCGCCGGCTGCTGGCTGAACACCGGCGAAGGGGGACTTTCCCCCTGGCACCTCGAAGGAGGCTGCGACCTGGTGTTTCAGATCGGCACCGCCAAATATGGCGTTCGCGACGCCGAGGGCCACCTGAGCGACGACAAGTTGCGGCATGTGGCGGCGTACGATCAGGTCCGCATGTTCGAGATCAAACTCAGCCAGGGAGCCAAACCGGGTAAGGGCGGCATACTGCCGGGCGCCAAGGTGACCGAGGAGATCGCGGCAGTGCGCGGCATACCGGTCGGCGAACCCTCCATCAGCCCGAACCGCCACCCCGAGATAGCGAACGCGGACGATCTGCTCGACATGATCGACCGGGTACGCAGCGTCACCGGCAAACCCACCGGATTCAAAGCCGTACTTGGCCATCCCCGCTGGCTGGACGAGCTGTGCACCGCGATCGTCGCGCGCGGACCCGCATCGGCACCCGATTTCATCACCGTCGACAGCGCCGATGGCGGCACCGGCGCGGCGCCCATGTCGCTGATGGATGATGTCGGCCTGCCGCTGCGCGAGTCGCTGCCGCTGCTGGTGGACAAGCTCATTGAACACGGCCTTCGGGAACGGGTGCGGATTATCAGCTCCGGCAAGCTGGTCACACCGGCGCAGTGCGCCTGGGCGATCTGCATGGGGACCGATTTCATCGTGACCGCGCGGGGGTTCATGTTCTCGCTGGGCTGCATCCAGGCCATGCAGTGCAACAAGAACACCTGCCCGACAGGCATCACCACTCACGACCCCCGTCTGCAGCGCGGGCTGGTCACGTCGGACAAGTCGGTACGTGTCGCCAATTACGAGCGCAATCTGGAGTATGAAATCGGGCTCATTGCCCACTCCTGCGGCGTGACCGAACCGCGACAGCTCACCCGGGCCCACGTCCGCCTGGTGACGGAACATGGCCGGTCCGTCGGCTTCGATGAACTCTATCCCACGCCGCAACCACGTGAGATGCCGGTGGAGCGCCTGGCGCACCGCGGTTGACGCGCCGCCAGCGGATTTGCCATCTCGCGGGCCGTGCCCGTGCCGCGCCTTCGTCAGCACCTCGGGCGGCCGACACGCCGCCGCGCACACCGCCCAAGGAAACGCTGCAAGAAAGCGCTGCAAGGAAACGCCGAATGGATCGGCGCTTCCCTGGCGTTTGGCGTCAGCGCTCAGCGCCCGGCGACGAAGGCCGCGTATAGAAAATAGGCGACCGCCGCAACCGCGAGGGCGAACAGCAGGGAACCGAAACCACTGCCACCACGGCGCCTGGCCGCGCCCGGTGAGCGGTGAGCTTCCATGTAAGCATCGACGGCGGCCTTGGCCTGTACCAGGTCACAACCTTGCCGTTGCCGCAGCAGCTTGATCGCCTCGATCTTGCGCCCGGCCTGAATCGCGGCGATGACGTCTGCCGGCAACCGGGTAGCTTCGTTCATTGGATCTCCTCGGGTCCGCCCGCGCAACTGCGATGACACCGGTATCGGACGCGTGGCAAAAATCCGAACCTGCCGCGTCTCACGGCAACGGCGACACGCCCAGGACCGGATGATGCAGCACCAGCAATACGACAAAGACCAGCAACGCCGCCAGACTCGCCATCCAGCTCAGCTCCCTGACCGCCAGCCGATTGCGCCCGGACAGGATCGCAGCGAAAGGGACATAGGACGTCTGGCGGGTGAAGACCTCCCACGCTTCGCCGTAGCGGCTCCGGTACTTGCGCTCCATGTTGAGCGGCCCGATCAGCCCCTGAAACGCGAAGCTGCCGAACAGCAGGTGCGATGCCCAGTCCCCCCGCACGATGAAATGGGACAGACCCCATAAACCCAGGGCGATCAGCCCGGGGTGACGGGTAATGCGCAGCACGCCGGTAACGCCGGTCGTGTCGGGGTCACCGCGCCCCATGGTCGTGGGGTTGGGCGTCACGATCCCGAGTGCGAACAGCCAGACGGCAAAGGCCATCAGCAGCAACGAAAGCGGCCGCAACGCGCCGGCGCTGCCCCAGGTCGGCAGGTACGGAGCGTGAGCGTAAGCGATGCCCATCCAGATGATGCTGACGAGCACGGTGAGCGAAAAAAGCGCCCGAAACAGATTCTCACCCAGCAGGCCGACCACCGCGCCGCGCAGCGGACTGCCGGAGATGAGCCAATGCACGCCAAGAAACAGCCCGCAGGCCGCGATAAGCGAGTTCACCGTGACGCCCCCTTACCTGAATGTCTTCAAGGCACCGGTTTATGAAAGCCGCGGGCCGGCCGGGAGTCGGGGACCCTCACCTGGACGCAGTGATCCAACGACCTGAACCGCCAAGCCCGGCACATCGCTACGGCCGCGGCCCGAGCCGACCGGGCTGCCGGGTCAAAAGCTCACCT
>JAYZWP010000278.1:0-4553 GCA_036142245.1 Pseudomonadota bacterium
CAGTTCGGTGAGCCCATTGCCCACGGCCTGCTGGGTCTGTCCATCGTCTCCGGCATGATGCACCAGACCGGTGTTATCAACGGCACCATCATCGCTTTTCTGGGGCTGGAATGGCGCTTCACCGGTCCGGTGAAATTCGGTGACACCATCCGCTGCGAGATGCGGGTCCTGGAGACCAAACCGAGCAAGAAATCGGACCGCGGCGTGGTAAGGCTGGATTTCAAGGTGATCAATCAGCATGGCGAGCCGGTGCAGGAGGGGGTGTTCAACCTGCTGATGAAACGGCGTGAGTGAACATTCGGGTGGGTGCTGGCGAATACGTGTTGTATCCGCCCTGTCAGGTCGGTGGTAATCTGCCGTGGCACATCACAAATCGAGCTCCAGGTGGGGTCAATCACCACCATAACGAAGAGCCGTTGCCACTTGAGGAGGAAGGCAGATGGGCAAGAAAAATTTCCCGTTTCCGATCTTTGACGCTGACGGTCACGTCATGGAGGACGAAGACGAGATAATGAAGTACATGGAGGGGGAATATGCCGGCTTTGAACGGCTGAAACTCTTCTCCATTTTCCCCGGTGTCGACGGCTGGTCCCGCGGCATGATCAAAATGCCGACATCCGGCAAGCCGCGCAGTACCAAGACGGACGTCGAGGTCTGGTCCGAAATGCTGGACGACATGGGGTGCGAAGGCTCCGTGCTGTATCCCACAGCGGCGTTATCGGTCGGGCTGATGAAGGATCTGCCGGTAGCGAACGCCGTCACTAACGCCTACAACAACTGGCTCGAAGACCAGTACACGCGGCAGGATGATCGCCTGCTCGGAGTGGGTCTCATGGCGGTACAAGACCCTGTGTCAGCGGCCAGGGAATTACGGCGCTGCGCCGGGGACCGCAAGAATTTCGTCGCAATGATGCTGCCCGGCGGCGTGACGCACCCGGCGCGTACGTATGGCGACGAGTTCTTCTGGCCGATCTATGAGGCCGCGCAGGAGTGCGACATGCCGCTTGCGATACATGGCGGGCCCAGTGGCGGCATGGGTTTTGATCACTTCAACAGTTTCGAGAAGATCCACACCCTGTCGCACCCCATGGGGCTGCAGATTCAACTCACGGATATCATCTTCTCCGGTGTGTTCGACGCCTTTCCGAAGTTGCGTATCGCATTTCTGGAAGGGGGCTGCACCTGGGTTCCCTTCATGATGGACCGTCTCGACTACGAGTACGACTCCGCATTCGGACGGAAAGCGCGGGCAACGTTGAAGAAGCGTCCATCCGAGTACATTGCCGAGGGTGACAATTTCTGGGTATCCCCGGAACTCGGCGAGAAATTTCTGCGCTACACCATTGATGCCATGGGCGGTGCTGACCGGCTGCTCTACGCGTCCGATTTTCCCCACGAACCGGCGCCGGACGACATCATCGGTGACATTCCCAATCTGCTGAATCATCCCGGTTACACCGATGAGGAAAAGCAGTGGATTCTTGGGGGGGCCGCTAGGCGTTTCTACGGTCTGCAATAAAAAAACACGCGAGACCGGGTTTGGGTGCGCACGCACCCGGCAAGGAGGTGGAGGATGCCGAAGTTTGATATTCCGATATTCGACGCTGATGGTCACGTCTGCGAGGACGAAGACGAGATCATCCAGTATTTCGAGGGCCGCTACGAAGGGGTGCAGCGGGTCAAGATGTTCTCGCTGTTTCCCGGGGTGGACGGCTGGTCCAGGGGCATGATCCAGGCGGAGACGGCGTCGCTGCGCCGGCCGCTCTACACCAACGAGAAAATCTGGGCCGAGATGCTCGACGACATGGGTTGTGACGGCACGGTGCTCTACCCCACATCCGCCCTCGCCATCGGGTTGATGAAGGATCCCGCCGTCGCGGTGGGCACCGCCGCCGCCTACAACAACTGGCTAGAGGACCGCTATACACGCAAGGACGAGCGGCTGTTCGGCGTCGGTCTGCTCGCGATCCAGGATCCCCAGGCTGCCGTCAAGGAACTGCAGCGCTGCGCCGGCGAGCGCAGGAACTTCGTTGCCATGATGCTGCCAGGCGGGGTGACTCATCCGGCGCGGACCTACGGCGATGAGTATTTCTGGCCGATTTACCGGGCCGCCGAGGAGTGCGATATCGCCCTCGCCCTGCACGGTGGTCCCAGTTCCGGTATGGGGTTTGACCATTTCGACAACTTCGCGAAGTTACACACGCTGTCGCATCCGGTGGGGCTTTTCATCCAGCTGACGGACATCATCTTCAGCGGCGTGTTCGATGCTTTTCCGAAGCTGCGTATCGCTTTTCTCGAGGGTGGCTGTTCGTGGGTACCCTTCATGATGGACCGCCTGGATTACGAGTACGACGCCGTGCAGGGGGAAGTTGCGCGCCGGGGCCTGAAGAAACGTCCCTCGGAGTACATTTCGACCGGGGAGAATTTCTGGGTTTCACCGGAAATGGGCGAAAAACACTTGCGTTACGTCGTCGACGTAATGGGTGGCGCCGATCGACTGCTCTACGCCTCCGACTTCCCGCACGAACCGCTGCCGGACGACATCATCGGCGACATCCCCGAGTTCCTGGAGAACCCGCAGTTCACCCGGGATGAGAAGCGCTGGATCATGGGCGGTGCGGCGAAACGGTTCTATCGGCTGGAGTGATCACGCCAACCGGTGCGGATGGATGAATAGCAGACCTTCAGAGTCTGCCGATAACACTTGAGGAGGAGGCGACAATGGCGCGCAAAGTATTTGTGACGGGCGGCAATGGTGTGAACGGCGTCTGGGTCGTGCGCGACCTGCTGGCGCGGGGCGATCAGGTGGTGGTCTATGACCTGCGCCTCGACGATCCGATGCTGGCCGACGTGCGGGATGAGGTCGAGTTTGTTTCTGGCGATGTACGCGATTACCCCGCGCTGGTCAGAGCGATCAAGGGCAGCGGCGCCGACGCCATTATTCACCTCGCCGTTTACATAGGCTTCGGCGCGCCGAACCCCTTTATGCAGTACGAGGTTAACGCCGCTTCTACGGTGAATATTATAGAATCCGCGGTTGCCTGTGGCGTCGGCCGGGTGGTGTTCACCAGTTCCAAGGGCGCCTATGGATTGGTACCCAAAGCGTATGGCCATCCCGATTATCTGCCGATCACCGAGGAGGTCGTCGGCCAGCCGTTTCCGCCGGAAATCAGTCCTTTCTTTTCCGTTTATGGTCTTGGCAAGATCGTTGGCGAGACCATGGGCATGAATTACCACCAGGCCCACGGGATCGATTTTTATGCCCTGCGGTTCGGGACCATCGTGGCGCCGGGGAAGCTGGTCCGCCACGGTCCGGTGTCGATTCACAGCACGCTGATCGAAAACGCCATGCTCGGCAAGCCGACTCACATCAAACAGGGCCGGGAGCAGAAAGACGACATCATGTACGTGAAAGATGTCTCCCAGGGCATCATCAAGGCGCTGTTGGCGGATGGTGCCCCGTCAGGAACCTATAACATCGGTACCGGGGTGGGCCACTCGCCCCAGGACATGGCGGACGCCATCCAAGCGCTCTACCCGGACTCGGTCATTGAAATCGGGCCGGGCACTGACTACATGGGCCTTGGGGTAGACGCCTTCTGCGTGTTCGACATCGCAAAGGCGCGTCAGCATCTCGGGTATGCGCCGGAGTATGATCTGCCCGGTACGGTGCGGGACTACATCGACGTGATGGAGCAGTTCGGTATAGCGCCAACGCCGAGCTGAGCGGTGGCGTCCGACCCCGTCCGGGATCGGACCGCCGAAGCCGTGCCGCTGTATGCCTGAAGGAGGGGCACGGGGTTGCGCGTACGCTGGGCTAGATACCATCACCCGCATGGGCGGTCAGGCCATGGTTGCCCGGTGGGGCAAATCCCGACCGGGTTCGCGTTATCTGCGGTCGCGTGAGCGGCGGTCACCACCATCACGAGCGCGCGTTGGCGGTCGATCATCCCCGGCGCCTGGCGGTTGCCGTCGGTCTGAATCTGGCGCTGACGGCGGTGCAGGTGGCTGGCGGTATCAGCGCTGGCAGTCTGGCGCTGATCGCCGATGCGCTGCACAACTTCAGCGATGCCGGTGCCCTGATCATCGCGCTGCTGGCGTTTCGGGTGGCACGCCGACCCTCGGACAGCCGCCGCACCTTCGGCTATCGCCGTGCCGAAGTGATCGGCGCTCTGATCAACTACACCGGGCTGGTGATCATCGGCTGCTACCTGCTTCTGGAAGCCGCGTTACGGGCACTGGATCCCCAGCCGGTGGCAGGCTGGATCGTGGTCTGGGTGGCCGCGGTAGCGCTGCTGGTGGATGTCGCCACGGTGGCGCTGACGCGCAGCGGCGCACGCCACAGCATGAACATGCGCGCCGCCTACCTGCACAATCTCGCCGATGCGTTGACATCGCTGCTGGTGATCGGTTCCGGCATCGCGATCATCCTGTTCGGGTTTTATTTCGCGGATATCGTCGCCACTCTGCTGGTCGCCGCCTGGGTGCTGCGGCACGCCCTTTCCGAGATGGGAGAGGCGATCCGGCTGTTGATGAACAGCGTGCCGGGGCAT
>JAYZWP010000279.1:0-10244 GCA_036142245.1 Pseudomonadota bacterium
AAGACGACCCTGAACCTGCCGGCAACCGATTTCCCGATGCGGGCGACTCTGCCGCGCCGCGAGCCTGACATCCAGCGTCTGTGGAACGAACTGGATCTCTACGCGAGCCTGCGTCAGGCGCGGGCCGGCGCGCCGAAGTACGTTTTGCATGATGGGCCGCCCTACGCCAACGGGGAAATTCACCTCGGCCACGTCGTCAACAAGGTCTTGAAGGACATCATCGTCAAGTCGCGCGGTTTCTCCGGTTTCGATGCGCCCTATGTCCCCGGTTGGGACTGCCATGGCCTGCCCATCGAGCATGTCGTTGAAAAGAGGATCGGCAAAGTCGGGGTCAACGCGGATGCGCGGGCGTTCCGGGCCGAATGCCGTCGTTACGCCGAATCCCAGGTAGAGGCACAGCGCGAAGGGTTTGTCCGGTTGGGCGTGCTCGGCGATTGGCAGCGGCCGTACCTGACGATGTCCTACCAGACCGAAGCGGACACGGTGCGCGCTCTGGCGCGTATCTATGCCGCAGGCCACATCCACAAGGGGGAGAAGCCGGTTCACTGGTGCCTTGACTGCACGTCCGCACTGGCCGAGGCGGAGGTGGAGTATCAGGAACGGCGCTCTGCGGCCATCGATGTCCGCTTCCCGGTCGTCGATCCGGATGATCTGGCACGCCGGCTGGGTCTGGCGTCGTCACCGGATGCGCCGGGTTTGGTCATCTGGACCACGACGCCCTGGACTTTGCCGGCCAATCAGGCGGTGGCTGTGCACCCGGAGGTGACTTACGTCCTCGTGCCGCTCGCCGGTCGGGGTTGTGTTCTGCTGGCAGAGGAGCTGCTCGGTCCCGCGCTGGCCCGTTACGGGGTCGAAGACGCCGAACCTCTCGCCCGCTGCAGCGGCGCTGCGCTGGAAGGGGTGATGTTGCACCACCCGTTTCTGGAGCGGCGGGTCCCCGTCATTCTCGGGGATCACGTCACCACGGAGGCCGGCACCGGTGCGGTCCATACCGCCCCCGCCCACGGGCACGATGACTTTGCGGTGGGGCAGCGCTACGCGTTGCCGGTGGACAATCCCGTGGCAGCCAACGGCTGCTTCCACGACGATCTGCCGCTGTTCGGGGGGCAGTTCATCTTCAAAGCCAATGACGCCATCGTCGATCTGCTGCGTCAGCGCGGTGCACTGCTGGCGTACGCCACCATTACGCACAGCTATCCGCATTGCTGGCGTCATAAATCGCCAACCATCGTCCGCACCACCCCGCAGTGGTTCATCGGTATGGAGCAGGCGGGCCTGCGCGAAAAAGCACTGCGAGAGATCGCCGCGACGCGCTGGGTGCCGGACTGGGGGCGGGCCCGCATCGAGGGAATGATCGCCAATCGGCCGGACTGGTGCATTTCCCGGCAGCGAACCTGGGGAGTGCCCATTCCGTTGCTGGTCCATCGGGAGACCGGTGAACCTCATCCGGAGAGCGTCGTGCTGATGGAGACAGTCGCGCTGCGAATGGAGTCGGGCGGTGTCGATGCATGGTTCGACCTGGACGCGGCCGATCTGCTCGGCGGTCAGGCGGCCGACTACGAGAAGGTAACCGACATTCTGGACGTCTGGTTCGATTCCGGGGTCACCCACGCTACCGTGCTGGAGCGGCGCCCGGAACTGGGCTGCCCGGCTGATCTTTACCTCGAGGGATCGGACCAGCACCGGGGCTGGTTTCATTCCTCGTTGCTCGCCGCGGTGGCGATGCGCGGCAAGGCGCCCTACAAGTCGGTCCTCACCCATGGGTTTACGGTCGATGCCCAGGGGAAAAAAATGTCCAAGTCGAAAGGGAACGTCATCGCGCCGGAGCAGGTGATCGACCTGCTCGGTGCAGACATCCTGCGGCTTTGGGTCGCCGCGACCGACTATCGCGGCGAAATGCATATCTCCGATGAGATTCTCACCCGCATCTCGGACGCCTATCGGCGCATTCGCAACACCGCCCGTTATCTGCTTGGCAATCTTGCCGGGTTCGATCCGGTAACCGATATGGTCGCCTACGCGGATCTGCTCGCGCTGGACCGCTGGGCCGTGGATCGGGCGCGGGAACTCGATACCGTGATTCGGGACGCGTATGAGGAATTCGAGTTCCATCAGCTGTATCACCGCGTGCACAACTTCTGTGCAGTGGAGATGGGCGGCTTCTACCTGGATGTCCTGAAGGACCGGCTCTACACCTGTGCGCCGGACAGTCGTGCCAGGCGCTCCGCCCAAACGGCGTTGCACCACATCCTGCAGGGGCTGGTGCGCTGGCTCGCACCGGTGTTGAGTTTTACCGCCGAAGAGATCTGGCAGGCGATACCCGGCAGGGCGACGCCGACGGTGTTTCTCGAAGTCTGGCACCGCTTTCCGGCGGACGATACCGTGCCCCCGATGGTGGGGGACCAGGAATGGAAACGCATTCTGGAGGCACGCGAGGCGATTTCCCGGCTGTTGGAAGCGCTACGCGAGACCGGCAGGATCGGATCAAATCTCGACGCCCGGGTGGTCCTGTATGCCGAGGAACCGCTCCTTGCCGCGTTGGCGATGCTCGGAGATGAGTTGCGCTTCGTGCTGATCACATCCGATGCGACGGTGTTGCCCGCCGGTCAGAGGCCCAGCGGAGCCGAAGAGTTGATGGGTGGCCTGTGGGGCGTTGCGGAGCCTTCGGACGCCGCAAAATGCATCCGTTGCTGGCATCTGCGGTCCGATGTCGGCAGCCATCCGGAACACCCGGAGATCTGTGCACGCTGCGTCGAGAACGTGGCCGGTTCCGGTGAGCGGCGGCGGTACGCCTGAATGTGGTGGGTGCTGGCGTCGAGCGCCGTTCTGGCGTCGGATCAGTTCACCAAGTGGCTTGCGCTGAGCTATCTCGACCCGGGTTGGCCGGTGGCGGTGGTGCCCGGGTTGAACTGGTATCTCACGTTCAACCGCGGGATCGCTTTCAGTGCTTTCGCGGGGAGTGGTGATTGGCAGCGCTGGGTATTCTCGGGCGTGGCCGCTGCGATCGCCCTGGTGGTTGCCGTCGTGCTCTGGCGTCACCACCGCAAACCCGATCTGACCGGCTGGGGGCTGGCGCTGATACTGGGCGGTGCGCTGGGCAACCTGATCGATCGGCTGCGTTTCGGCGTGGTGGTGGATTTTATCGATTGCTATCTGGGTTCCTGGCATTGGCCCGCTTTCAACGTGGCCGACAGCGCCATCTCCGTCGGAGCCGTGCTGCTGCTGATCACCATGCTCAGACCGGACCGGAATCAGAAAGCGTGACGTTTCAGGTCCCTCTGCTGGATGATCTTGGTGGCGATCTCCTCGATGGACATGTGCGTTGAATCCAGAAAGGGAATGCCGTTCGTTCGCATCAGCTTTTCCGCCTGGCGAACTTCGTAGCGACACTGGGTTAGCGAGGCGTAACGGCTGTCCGGCCGGCGTTCCTGGCGAATCTGCTGAATCCGCGCCGGATCGATGCTCAGGCCAAACAGTTTGGCGCGGTGGTTCTGCAGCGAGCCTGGCAGCCGCTGGGCCTCCAGGTCCTCCTCGGTTAGCGGGAAGTTGGCTGCGTTCAAACCAAACTGCATGCTCAGATAGAGGCAGGTCGGGGTTTTCCCGGCCCGCGAGACGCCGACCAGGATGATTTCTGCTTCGTCCAGACTGTTATCGATGACACCGTCGTCGTGGGCCAGAGTGAAATTGATGGCGTCGATGCGTCGGGCGTACTGAGGAGTGTGCGCGTCGTGTGCCTTGCCCTCCGTGTGAGAGGCGCCGGAACCGAACTCCGACTCAAGAGGACCGATGAATTGCTCCAGAAAATCGAGGTAGAGGGCCGGGGTGGCGCGGATGATCTGCCGCAGGCTTGGATCGGGCAGAGTACCGAAAACGATTGGGCGCAGTTCGTCCGCGGCAGCGGCAGCCTCGATGCGTCTGGCGGCTTCCGACGCGCGGGTCTTGGAGTCGACATAAGGCACCGCGATACGTTTGAACTGGTTGCCGGGGAACTGCGCGAGCAGCGCCTTCCCGAGGGTGTCGACGGTGATGCCGGTATGGTCGGACAGAAAGAAAACACTGCGGGGCTGATCCATGTCGGGGACCTGCGGAAACTTCGGGTTGGCATGAGTTTAGCGGCTGACTTGGTTAGGATTTGCCGTGAGCGCTGAGTCGAATCAATCCCGCCTGGGCATCGTTGCACGCGGCTTCTGCATGGGATGCGCTGATGCCGTACCCGGCGTGAGTGGCGGGACCATGGCTTACATACTGGGCATTTACGAGCGGCTGTTGAACGCGCTGAGCCACTTTGACGCCCGCTTTGCCAGCGCCCTGGCGCAGGGGCGCCTGGCCGACGGCTGGCGGCGGGTGGACGCCGGATTCCTGCTGCTGCTCGCGCTGGGAATTGTCGGTGCGTTGCTGTTCGTCACCCGGGTCGTCGATCTTCCCGGCCTGCTGGAGGAAGAACCGGCACCGGTCTACGGCCTGTTCTTCGGCTTGATCGTCGGTTCCCTGGTGCTGCTGGTCAGAGGCATCGGTGCGCACCGGCCGGCCGAAATGGGGTTGTTCGCCACCGGGATCGTGGCGGGATTTCTGTTGGTCAACCTGGTGCCGGTCAGCACCCCGGAGGCGGCCTGGTTTGTCGCCCTGTCAGGAGCGCTGGCCATCAGCGCCATGCTGGTCCCGGGCATTTCCGGCTCCTACATTCTGCTGATGCTCGGCAAGTACGAGTTTGTGCTGGCCGCCATTCGTGATTTGCGGCTCCTGGATCTGTTGCCTTTCGCGATCGGTTGCGCGGCCGGGCTGCTCGGCTTTTCGCGGATACTCGGATGGCTGATCAAGGCGTACGAGAGAATGACGGTGATCGTCATCAACGGCGTACTGCTCGGCTCTTTGTGGCGGCTCTGGCCGTTTCAGACGCGCAGTTACGCTATGGTTGACGGTGAAGCACGGCTTATTTCCAGCCAGCCCGTTTTGCCACCGGCCTTGGATGCAGATGTGATGCTCCCGTTCATGATGATCGGCGTTGGGGTGGTGTCGGTACTGCTGATCGGTTGGAGCGCGCGCGCCGGTAGACGGCGTGCGGGATGACGGTGCGACTGGCCGACCCGCGGCGGATGCCGACACTGTTTCACGGCTCCCGCTTCTGGATCGAAGCTTCGGAAGCGGAACGAATGCTCGCCGCGCTGCCCTTGCGGGCGCCGCCCGAGTGGAGTCGCTTCCGGACCGCGCAGCAGGTATCCGAGTCGACGATTACCAATGCTTTTCGTGCGTGCCTGACCAGCGGAGACGCGGTCTACCTCAAGCGTTATGTCTATCGAAGACCGCAATGGCGCTATCTGTTACGACACAGCAAGGCGTTGCGCGAGGCACGGGGAACGAGCGCCATGGGTCGGGTTGGGGTGGCGAGCGCCGAAGTGCTTGCCTTCGGAGAGTGGCGGCAATTCGGCCTGCTGAGAGCTGCGTTCCTCGTCACCCGGGAACTCCCCGATACCGTGGACCTGAGAGAATGGGCGGTACATCAGGCTCCCGGTCTGCCCCGACCGCAGTTGGAGCGGATAGCGAGGCAACTGGGCGGTGCCGTCGTCGATGAAGTGCGGCGCCTGCATCGGGCCGGCCTGGCCCACCGGGACCTGAAGTGGCGCAACATTCTGGTACGCGAGGAGGCGGGTCGTTGGCGCTGCTGGTTTATTGACTGCCCGCGGTTCACCGGGTCCCGCTTCATGCGCCGGCGCAGTCAGCAGCTCGATCTGTCCGGCTTGGCGCGTGGAGCGGTCCTGTATCTGCCGCTCCGGGCGCGCCTCAGATTGCTGCTTCGCTATGTTGACGGCGACAAGTACGAAGCCCGCCGCATACTGCGCTGGGTGGAAGCCCATCTGGCGAGGCGGCCGCCTCGCCACAAGCCATTCGTGACCAAGGACCGAACTCGAGGATTGACCGGCCCGGCGAGCGGACCTTGAAATTGCGCTGGATCGGCCTAGAATGCCACACCGCATCGTTTCAAATAAAGTTCATTAAATCATAGAGTTACGATATTCATGCCGCAAACTGGTGATCAATTCGACAAGCCCCCTTCCTGGTTTGAGTCGAGCGCCGGAAAGCGCCTGCAGGGTATCGAGGAGCGGCAGCTCGCGCTGATGCTGCCGCGTACCGCGGCGGGTTATCTGGTGCAGTACCCCTGTCCGTTCGGCGAGTTGAACCTGACGGAGTTACCACCGCGCCTGGTGCCGCTGCGCATCGGTGGTACTTCGCCGGGGGAGGGTGGAACCGGGCCGGGGGAGGGTGGAACCGGCGCCGGGATGCGTTTGCCGGCCGACACCCACGCGTTGCCTTTCGGGGACAACAGCCTGGGCGCCATCATCATGCCGCACAGTCTGGAGGAGGAGGCACACCCCGATGAATTGCTCGGTGAAGCGGTGCGCGCTCTGGAACCGGAAGGCGCGCTGTTGATGTCGGGGTTCAACCCCTGGAGTCTGTTCGGACTGCTGCGCCTGGGCGGACGCTTTCGGCGAGAGCGGACTCAGGTGAAAGGTCCCTGGGCAGCCCACTTCCGGTCGATCTCCCGGGTCCGTCGGGAACTCAGGGAGTCGGACCTCGAGATCGAACAGATCACCACGGTTTTCTACCGCTGGCCCAGTGGCGCCGATCCGTTCGGCTGGGGTGGGGGGATGATGGAGCGACTCGGTCCGCGCCTGCTACCGCAGCATGGCGGGATCTATTTCGTGCTGGCGCGCAAACGCACGTTTTGCGCCACGCCGATCATCTACCGGCTGCCGGCGCGCCCGCAGCGGCGCCAACTCCTGGCGGGCAGCCCCGCCCGTGAGGGACTGTGGTGACCGGCCAGCTCGTTGAGATCTATAGCGATGGCGCCTGTCGCGGCAACCCCGGACCGGGTGGTTGGGGTGCCGTGCTGCGTTACGGACAGACCGAACGGGAGCTGCTGGGAGCGGACCCGGAAACCACCACCAACCGAATGGAGTTGACGGCGGTGCTCACGGCCTTGCGCGAACTGAGACGCCCCTGCCGGGTCCGGGTGACCACTGACTCGAAGTACGTCATGGAGGGTGTCACCCGCTGGATGGCCAACTGGAAACGCAACGGCTGGCGTACCGCGGCACGCAAACCGGTCAAGAACCGCGAGCTGTGGGAAGCCCTGGATCAGGAACTGGCACGCCATGAGGTGAGCTGGGAGTGGGTCAAAGGCCATGCCGGTCACCCCGAGAACGAACGGGCCGATGCGCTCGCGAACGCGGCGATCGATCGCATGCACGACGCCGACAGGGCGCGGGCATCCTGATGCGGCAGGTTGTTCTGGATACAGAGACCACTGGTCTCGACCCCGCCGATGGACATCGGATCATCGAGATAGGTTGCGTGGAGATCCTCAATCGCCGCGCTACCGGTCGCACGTTTCACTGTTATCTGCAGCCGGACCGGCAGATCGACGAGGGAGCCATCGCCGTGCATGGCATCACCAACGAGATGCTGGCGGACAAGCCGCGCTTTCCCGACATCACCGACGAATTGATCGACTATCTGCGCGGCGCGGAACTGGTGATTCATAACGCCCCGTTCGATGTCGGTTTTCTGGACCATGAATTGGCCCACGCCGGATCGGCGCTGCGCGTCGCCGAAATCTGCGAAGTGACCGACTCGCTGGTCATGGCGCGCCGTCGTCACCCCGGTCAGAAGAACACCCTGGATGCGCTTTGCAAGCGGTATGACGTCGATGCGTCGCACCGGGAGCTGCATGGGGCCCTTCTCGACGCCCGCCTGCTGGCGGATGTTTATCTCGCCATGACCGGAGGGCAGACCTCCATGGAACTGGACACCGGACGCCGCGCTCCGACGCCGGAGGGCGCGACAGGCTGGTGTCGCGCGACACGCGGACCCTTGCGCGTGATTCCGCCAACCGCGGACGAATTGGAAGCGCATCAGCGCATGCTGGCGTTGGTGGCTGACGCCAGTGACGGACACTGTCTGTGGCTGCAGTCGGCAACCGAGACATCGGCCGAGTGACGGCTGCTGGCGGCGGGTGCGGGTGGATGACTGCCGGCCGGGCGAAAACGCGGCGCGGCAACGCGCTGTCCGGAGTCAACCGCGGCAGGCTAGAATTCCGGCCCACTAATTTTTGACGATGGGAATTCACGGGGAGCCTTCGCGATGAGTCAAACGTACCGGGTGCAACTTCAGCAAAACGGCGACAGCTTTGATTGCGCCCAGGATGACACGCTGTTACGGGCCGGGTTGCGCGCCGGGCAGGGACTGGCCTACGAGTGCAATGTCGGCAGTTGCGGCAGCTGCAAGTTCGATCTGATCGAAGGCGAGGTGGAAACCCTCTGGGAGGATGCCCCCGGTTTGAATCCCAGGGACAAAAAGCGCGGTCGGCGGCTCGGCTGTCAATCGATCCCGACGTCGGACTGCGTCATCAAGACCATGGTCAACGAATATTACGTACCGCGGGACACGCCGCGGCGGTTCGCCGCGGTGCTCACGGAGATCCGCGACCTGACTCACGATATCCGCGAGTTCCGTTTCACTGACGAAAAACCCGCGGCGTTTCGTCCGGGGCAGTATGCATTGTTCAACCTCGCCGGCGTCGACGGTGGCCGCGCCTACTCGATGTCCAATACCGGCAACGGCGATGGGCATTGGGAGTTCATCATCCGTAAGGTACCGGGCGGCGCCGGTACCACCCGGTTGTTCGAGGATGTGAAGGTAGGCGATGTCGTCACGCTGGACGGACCCTATGGTCTGGCGTATCTGCGTACCGACGTGCCGCGTCAGATCATCTGTATCTCGGGAGGCTCCGGACTTGCCCCGGCCCTGTCAATTGCCCGGGGGCTGGTCGAAGAGCCGGGTATGCAAGGGGTCAATCTGAAGTTCTTCTACGGTGCTCGTGGGCCTCAGGATCTGTGCGGCGAGGAGGAACTGAAAGCGCTGCCGGGGTTCGGCGAGCGGATCCAGTTCTACCCGGCGCTTTCCGAGGGAGAGTTGGCAAAGCAGGGCAACTGGGGCGGCTACGTCGGCTTCATTCATGAAATGGTGAAGGCGACCATAAGTGAGGAAGAACTGCAGAACTCCGAGTTCTACACCTGTGGTCCGCCCCCGATGATCAATGCGGTGATGCAGACGCTGGCGGCGGAGGCGGGTGTGCCGCCGGATCGGATTCATTACGACAGCTTCTTCTGACGCCGGTCGGATCGGCGAGATTACGTGGGGGTTCTGATCCACGCCGAACTTTCCGGCCGGGGAAGGAGTTTCCGGCATGGGACGCTGACGTATGCCAGCGATTCACGGCCTGCGGCGCGAGCAGCCACCGCGCCGCGGCTAGCAAAAAAGCGCCGCGGAAAGCGTTGGTCAGAGTTTCGGTAAGCGAAAGGGTCGCCGGGCAGATTCCGGCGACCCTTTTTTATTCGGCGATTTTGTTCAGCTAGCCCGTCTGGCCGGGTTCGCCCGGTTCCGGTGACTGGATCACTAGGAAGTTGGCGCTTGCCCGCGCGACGCTCTTGCCTTGCGCGGTCAGAACCTCGCCCTCGGTATAGATGGCGCGACGCCCGGCACGCACCACGCGACCTTCGGCGTAGAAATCTCCGCCGTCGATGGGGCGCAGCAGGTTCACGGTCATGGAGGTTGTGGTCCAGAGGGTGTCGAACTTCGGGAACTTGCCCATGAGGGCGTAACCCATGGCTTCGTCCAGAAACACACTGTACATGCCACCCTGGATGGTCCCGCGGGGATTACACCACTCCCGCCGGTAACGGTACTTGATGCGGGCGAAGCCGTCCTCCATGGTTTCGATCTCGGCGCCGAAAGTCTTGATGGTATTGGGCTGATCCAGGTCGATCTGGACGTGATCCCCGAAAAGATTCTTGCCGTTTCCCTGACTCACGATACTGTCTTCCCTGGCAGTGTGTGGACGCGGCCCACGGTTGGGCGGCGCGGATTCGGGCCGCTCAGCCCTGTTCGACCACCTGCTTGCGCAGCAGGCGTCGACTCACCTTGCCGGTGTTGCCGCGCGGCAGTTCGTCCACCAAACGGTAATCGCGCGGCTTCTTGTAACTCGACAACCCGCTTTGATCGACGTGGGCGCCCAACTCCTCGGGGGTGACGGTTTGCCTGGCGACGACGTAAGCCGTAACCCGTTGCCCCCACTTTTCGTCCGGCACCCCGATGACCACGCATTCGCTGACCGCCGGGTGGCTCAGTATCGCCTCCTCGACCTGGCTGGGCAGGATGTTGATCCCGCCGGAGATGATCATGTCGTC
>JAYZWP010000280.1:0-2652 GCA_036142245.1 Pseudomonadota bacterium
AAGGTCGCGAGCAGGGTTTCCAGCGGCCGGCCGTACAGAAAGCGGATAACGCCACGCTCGATCGCCACACCGAACAGCCCCGCCACCAGAAAGGCGGCCGGAACAGCCACCAGGATGGACAGACCGATCGCCTCCGGCATCAACAGCTGCACCACATAGGTAGTGTAGGCGCCGATCATCAGCAGCTCGCCGTGGGCCATGTTGATCACCCCCATCACCCCGAAGGTGATGGCCAGGCCGATGGCGGCCAGCAGCAACACCGAACCGAGGCTCAGCCCGAAAAACACGGTTTCGACCAGCCGGTAGAACTGCAGGCGGGACTCGATCGCGGCGAGCGCTTCCTGCGCGGCGGCGGCGATACGCCGTGCCTGGGGATCATCGGCCTCGGTATCGCGCAACTGCGTGAGTCTTGCCCGGACCTCGGGGTTCAGGCTGCCGGTCAGGGTCTGCACCGCCGCCAGCTGCACTTCGATGTCGGTGTCGGCCAGGTTGGCCATGGCCAGCGCCTGGTCCATCGCCTCCTGCACCTTGCGGCTCTGCTCCTGCGCCCGGTACTGGCGCAGCAGGGCCACGCTCTCCTCATCGAGGGAGCGCATCATCTCCTGCACGGCCTCGTAGCGAACCGCGACTTGCGGGTCGTTCAGATTCAGACCGGCGAGCGCCCCACGGATGACACTGCGCAGGCGGTTGTTGACCGACACCTTGTCCAGATCCCGCCGCCCGGCCGGTTCCAACGCGTCACCGGTCAGCGCATCGGTCACCGCGTACCCCTGCTCGCCGCGGGCGCCGCGGATCACCAGCCGGCCATCCGCTTCCCTGAAATAGAGATCGCCCGCCAGCAACCGCTTCAGCAGGTCGATGCTGCGCTCGTCGCCGGATGCGGCGATCTCTCCGATCACCTGCTCCTTGCGGTCGTAGCTGCGATCGTCCAGTCCGGTAACGATCTGCTCCAGCGACGCCGCCTGCGCCGGGCCCGCCAACAGCAGGGCCAGCAGACAAGTCAGCAGACAGGCCAACGGGAAGAATCGGTGTGGGATGCAGTGCCGCATTGGGGAGAACGCTTGTGCGCGGTTCGTGACCGGTTGGTGAAAGCGGGTCACACCGACCGGGGAGCAGCCCCGCTCGGGCGGACGCGCCGCCGGACTTCACCAGGACACGGCGTTACGGGACAGGCTGCCCCGCCCCGCAACGCCGCTTGCATCCTGGGACTACGTCTGACCGCGCGGAGTGTGGCCGCGAGTCAGCTTATTCGTAGTTCTGACCCGAGCACTTGCCACTCACCACGTTGTAGTTACCGCACGCCAGGGGCGGCATCCAATCCGCGGTGATGTCCTTGGACCCCGGCAGGAAATCGGACCAGGCATCGCCCACCACCAGGCCGTTGGTCTGCCAGACGATGTCGAACTGACCGTCATCCTGGATCTCACCGATCAGCACCGGCTTGGTGATGTGGTGGTTCGGCATCATGGCGGAGTAACCACCCGACAGGTTCGGCACGGTAATTCCGATGATCGCCTCCTGGACCGCGACCGGGTCGGTAGTGCCCGCCTTCTGCACAGCGGCCGCCCACATGTTGAAGCCGATGTAGTGCGCCTCCATCGGGTCGTTGGTGACGCGATCCGCGTTCTTGATGAACTTGTGCCACGCCGCGATGAAATCGTCGTTGATGTCCGCCTCGACGCTCATGAAGTAGTTCCAGGCGGCCAGATGGCCCACCAGCGGTCCGGTGTCGAGTCCGGACAGCTCCTCTTCACCCACGGAAAAGGCGACGACGGGGATATCCTCGGCGGAGATGCCCTGGTTACCCAGCTCCTTGTAGAACGGCACGTTGGCGTCGCCGTTGATGGTGGAGACCACCCCGGTTTTCTTGCCCGCGGAACCGAACTTCTTGATCTCCGACACGATGCTCTGCCAGTCGGAATGACCGAACGGGGTGTAGTTGATCATGATGTCGGCGTCGGCCACCCCTTTGGCTTTCAGATAAGCCTCCAGGATTTTGTTGGTGGTGCGCGGGTACACATAGTCGGTACCGGCCAGCACCCAGCGCTCGATGCCCAGTTCGTTCATGAAATAGTCCACCGCCGGTATCGCCTGCTGGTTCGGCGCGGCGCCGGTGTAGAACACGTTCTTGGAGGACTCCTCGCCCTCGTACTGCACCGGATAGAACAGCAGACCGTTCAACACCTCGAACACCGGCAACACCGATTTGCGCGACACCGAGGTCCAGCAGCCGAACACCACGTCGACCTTCTCCTTGTCGAGCAGTTCGCGCGCCTTCTCGGCAAACAGTGGCCAGTTGGACGCCGGGTCGACCACCACCGCCTCGAGCTTCTTGCCCAGGAGGCCCCCTTTCTTGTTCTGCTCCTCCACGAGCATAAGGACCGTGTCCTTCAGGGTGGTTTCGGAAATTGCCATGGTGCCTGACAGGGAGTGCAGCACGCCGACCTTGATGGTATCCGCGGCCTGTGCGCCGCCGGTTACCAGACACAGGCCGAAAGCCGCCGCGAGCCAGCGACGGTTGGTACCGCGGAAGCGGTCACGAAACAGTTGGTTGATCATCAAATCACACCTCAACGAAGTTTTTCTGAATCGGATCACCCCATCCCGAAGGCAGGGTGATGGCAGCGGTAGACGGGCGCGGCACCCAGTCGG
>JAYZWP010000281.1:0-3441 GCA_036142245.1 Pseudomonadota bacterium
TTCCGCCGCGTTCAGACGCAGGCGCAGATGTTCCGGCTCCGGGTGGCACCGCGCGAGTTGCAAGTTCCCCAGGACCGCGGTGAGCATGTTGTTGAAGTCATGGGCGATTCCGCCCGTCAGCTGACCCACAGCCTCCAGGCGTTGCGACAATGCCAACCGTTCGCTCGCCTCGCGTCGCTGGGCGATGTCCTCGATCACGACCACGAACGAGGAGACGTCGCTACCGGATCGTGCCGGGCGACGAATGGCCGAGACCGTCACGCTCACCCAGAGCGGTGTACCGGCCTTGCTGGTGAGTCGGTACTCCTCGTGCAGGGTATCCATGTCGCCGCTGCGAAAAGCCTCCAGGTGCCCTTCCTTTGCGTCGCCCTTCTCGGCGAGGTTGGTGATGTCATAGAAATGCGCTCCCAGAAGGTCCGATTCGCGCAAATCCACGATCTCCCGGAACCGACGGTTGACACGCAGGAAGCGGCCTTCGGCATCCGTGGTGGCGATACCTACTCCCGCGTCCTCGAACACCGACCGGAAGATCCGTTCCGATTCTTCCAGCGCGTTTTGCAACCGGATTTCTCCCGAAATGTCCCGCACCACACCGATTGACATCTGCCGGTCTCCGAAGCTTGCCTCGCTCACAGACAGGGCGATCGGGAATGTTCTGCCGGCCTTGCTTCGCGCGGTGATGCGGTGGGTATTGCCATCGAGCCACGATTTTCCATCGGAGCCGGGGAGCCGTCGTGTGAATCCCGGCTCCTTAAGGCGGGCGTCCTCGGGGATCAGGCAGGTGACCGGACGACCCAAGACCTCATCGCGGTGGTAACCGAATATCCGCTCGGCGGCGCCGTTGAACGACTCGATGTGCAGCTCGCTGTTGACCGTCAGCAGTCCGTCCGGTATCGCTTCCATCAGGGTTAACAGGCGCTGCTCGCTCACTTCCAGTGCACGGGTGACACGTTTGCGCTCGGTCATGTCGATGCAGGTTGTCAGCAGCGCGTCGATGCCGCGAAATCGCACGCGGTGTGATGCGATTTCGACGTCGATCACCGATCCGTCGGCGAGGTAATGGCGCCAATCGCCCGGCCGGGCGAAGGTTTCGCCTGACGCCACCATGGCATCGACCATGGCACGCAGCTTTGCCGGGTCGTGATCAGGGCCCATTTCGGCGAGATGCCGGCCGAGCCACTGGGTGCGGTTGAAGCCATAGCGATGCACAGCGATGTCATTCACTTCGATGCAGCGCAGGGACTCGACAGCGAAAACCATCATCGGTAAGGGGTTGTTGTGGAAAAGGCTTTGAAATTCCGCTTCCTGTTCCGCCAGACGATTCAGCATCCGTTGCCGAGCGGTGACATCCTGGGTGACGGCGGTGATTTTCTCGGCTCTTCCCTGAATGTCGCGGCGCAGTTCGCCGTTGGCGACCAGCCAGCGCACGTCCCCATCCGGACGGATGATGCGATGCGGAATAACGGGCAGGTTTCCACCGCCCGACTCGATGGTTGAAAGCGCGTGCCACGCCGATGCCCGGTCCTCCGGGTGGAGCATGGCGCCGAGCTTCTCGAGCGAGACCGGTTCATCCGGCGACAGACCAAACATGCGATTGATCTGCGGGGAAAACCAGCCTTCCCGGGTCCCTACATCGAACTCCCAGTAGCCGATCTCACCGATCCGTTCACCTTCCATCAGCCGCTGTTCGGAGTCTTGCAGCGCCTGATTGGTTTCCGTCAGTTCCCGGGTCAGTGCTTCGGCGCGCCGCCGCCGCTGGATTCCGGCGCTGCCCAACAGACCCACCGCGAAGGACCCGGTCAAACCGATCAGGGTGAGGATCTGGGTCGGCCCCGGATCGATGAGGAAGGTGCCCGGTGCCGGCGCAAACCGAAAGTGCCATTGCCGTCCGGCGAAATCGACGACCTGCTCGAAAATCCACGGCTCTTCCCTGTCATTTGGATCGGGGTTGGTCCGCCCCACCGGGAATATCGTGCCGCCGGTGGTGTCGCTGATCATCAGATCCAGACGGCGAGAGTCGACGGAATGGGCGCCCCCACCGGTCAGCAGCTCGCCGATCAGCGCCTCCAGGTCGATCGCCATCCCCACCACGCCGCGAAAGTGGGCGCGCCGCTCAGCTACCCCGAGCGGCTGCGGCGTTACGTCGTAAAGCGATTGATAGATGAGGACCGGAGCGACGCGTAACGATGTGAGGGGCGTTACCACCGGGGTGGCCGCCGGCTTGCCGCTGTCCCGGCTCGCTTCGATGGCACCGCGGCGTGCGGGGTCCGAACCGATGTCCAATCCCAAGGCGGAGATCGCGGTTGGCGGCCGGAGCAGTGCGAGAGGAAAATGTTC
Source organism: Pseudomonadota bacterium (assembly GCA_036142245.1). Classification (GTDB taxonomy): domain Bacteria; phylum Pseudomonadota; class Gammaproteobacteria; order Immundisolibacterales; family Immundisolibacteraceae; genus JAYZWP01. The sequence goes on from JAYZWP010000281.1 coordinate 2,338, forward strand.
GTCGGCGGGTGTCGTCGCACGGGTGTCGCCCTGATCGGTGAATTCCCAGATCGCGACGTCGGTGCCATGACGTTGCGCCAACTCCCGCCGATAAGCCTCCAGGTTGTACCCGGGCACGCGCGGCGCCCAGACAACGGCGGTTACTCCGGCTTCATTCGCTGTAATGGCGTCGGCCATTGCCGAAAAATGGGACGGCCAGTCCGGCGAGGCGCCGAAATGGCTTGCCACTATGTTCAACTCGGTCAGGTAGACCGCCAGCTTGATACGGATGCCGTCCAGGCGGTCTTCGGCGGAAGAGTAAAAATCCTGGTGGAGGATCGTTTCCTGGTTGTGGCGCACGTGGTGGATCGCAGCGGCACTTATCAGCAGCCCGATCAGAAACAGCCCGACGGCGGGCAGGTAGTCCAGGGCTTTTCGCCAGGAAGTCATCGCTACTCCTTCACGCGGAATCTCCCGCTAAGGATCTTGGGGAACTCTGCGGAATGCCCTCCACGGCGTTTTGCAGTTCGCTGTCGTGCGGAACCTTTCCGCGCCGCTGGCATCGTTCATGCGGGATATATCGCCCCGGCGCGGAAACTCTGAACGGATCGACGTTTCCCTGGGGTTCGAAGGGTCCGGACCGCGCCGCGTCCGACAACGCTTGGGATTTACCGGTTCGATTACGGGTCTTGGTCAACGTTATTAAAGAAAATAAATAAACACCATAAACAGGGGGGCATCAATCGATCATGCGGAGCGTGGCCGTGTTGTCGCGCAGGGTTGGTACCGTTCATCTGCGTGGTATGTTTCGCTGCACCCAGGTGACCGGCGATGTCCCCATCGAAGTGTTACAGATGAACGAACTGAGCTATCTCGAACCGGACCATATCCGCATGCTGCGCGACACCCTGCGCCGCTTCGTGGCGCAGGAAATGCCCGTTGAGGCAGCGCGCCACTGGGACGAGGCAGATATCTATCCCCGCGACGTCATGGCCAGGCTCGCCGAACTCGGTGTCATGGCGCTCACCACTCCGGAGGAATATGGCGGTGCCGGAGAAGATATTCTGGCGACCATGGTGGTGATCGAGGAACTGTCGCGCCGCAGCCTCGCCGTTTCAGTGCCGT
>JAYZWP010000282.1:0-3306 GCA_036142245.1 Pseudomonadota bacterium
CCCTTCGTTGTATCCGCGAGGCATGCCCACCGCCTTGAGCGAACCGTCGAGGCCATATTCCCAGGCGTGGTAGGGACACTGAAAACTGTTGGTGTTGCCCTTCTCCCATGCGCAAACCGTGGCGCCCCGATGCATGCAGCGATTGATAAGGACGTGGATCTTCATCTGCGCGTCCCGGGTCACTATGACCGGGATCAAGCCGATGAAAGTGGTCTTGTAATCTCCCGGATTGGGAATCTCGCTATCGTGGGCGACGTAGACCCAGGAGCGATAGAAGATCCGTTCCATCTCGTCCTGAAACACGTCAGGATCGGTATACAAGCTGACGTGAATCCGATCCTGCCGAGCCAACTCGGCGTAATCTCTGGGCGCATTCATTAGGCTGACCCCTCCTCCCGCGGCAGCGCCGCCCGGTCACCAAAGCTGCTCCGGGCCGGACGTGGGTGGCGCAACTTATACCCGCTGCGCGGCACCTGTAAAGCGCACATGGCCGGCCTGTTCGCGCGGCGCCTGAGTCAGATCAACACCTTCTCCGGATGAGCCGCCAACAATCTCGCCCACCAACCTGTCCGGAAGGGAACCCACGACTGAGGACACTCATATGCGTGTTGACGACCTGACTTGGCGAATCGATGACCGCCCCGGCGAGACCTTTCGAGTTCACCGCTCGATCTACACCGACATCATCCCCAGGCAGCTCGACATATTCAGCGTTTAAGGCCAGCCCCCCAAAACCGGGAGGATGTTTCGCCGCCTGTGCGCGAACCGCTACAATGCGGGCCGAACCGGATTGCGGGCTGGCGCATGCCTGTCCGACCCAGGCGAGGAGGAGAACAGATGAAGGCAGAAGACCTGAAGTGGCGCGTGATTGATAAACCGGGCGAGACCTTCAAGGTCCACCGCTCCATCTACACCGACCCGGAGATTTTCGAACTCGAGATCCAGCACATCTACGAGGGCAACTGGGTCTACATCGATCACGAAAGCAAGCTGCCCAACAGTGGCGATTACCTGACCACCACCATCGGCCGCCAGCCGGTACTGATTACCCGGGACGAGCACGGCGAGTTGCGCGGTTTCATCAACGCCTGCTCCCATCGTGGCGCAACGGTCTGCCGCAAGGCGCGCGGCAACGCGAAGCGCTTCACCTGCCAGTATCACGGCTGGGTCTATGACAACCACGGCACGCTGCTGGACATCAAGCAACGGGAACGGGGCGGTTACCCGGCCGACTACGCGAGCCGCAACTACAACCTCACTCCGCTCCCCCACCTTGCCAGTCACCACGGGTTCATTTTCGCGAGCCTGAACCCCGACAGTGCGCCACTTCTGGAGCACCTGGGCAACACCGCCCGTTTCATCGAGATGTTCGCCAACCAGTCACCCGAGGGGCTGGAGGTGTTACGCGGCCATTCCGTCTATACCCACCGCGGCAACTGGAAAATGCAGGCGGAAAACGGTGTGGACGGCTACCACGTCGACATCGTCCATGCCTCCTACTTCCGCCTGCAGGCCGAACGGGCCAAGCAGGCCGCCGCGGCCAGTTCCGGCCCAAACGAGGTCAAGGCGATCCAGGTTGACCTGGAGAACACCAACAACGGCAACTATGATCTGGGCAACGGTCATGTGATGATCTGGACCGACGTACCCAATTTCCGGGACCGTGCGCTGGGGATGCAGTACGACGCCCTGGTGGAGCGGGTCGGCGAACTCGAGGCGCGCTGGATGGCTGCCCGCCTGCGCCAGGTTTTGATCTATCCCAACCTGATCCTTTTCGATGGCATCTCCACCCAGCTGCGTAGTTGGCGCCCGATCTCTACTGACGAAACCGAGGTATATGCGGTTTGCGTCGCGCCGAAAGGAGAGCCGGCAGCGGCACGGGACCGGCGAATCCGGCAGTACGAGGATTTCTATGGTGCCAGCGGCATCGCCACCCCGGACGACCTGACCGAATTCGACGCCTGTCAGTCGGGTTATCACGGCAAATTAGCGGAGTGGCACGATTTCGACCGCGGCATGGCGCGACGTCATATCGGTCCGGATCGCTTCGCTGACGAAGTGGGGATCACTCCGGCCGTGAGCGCGAACGACTTTGCCGATGAGACCCTCTACCATGGCGAGTATCGCTACTGGCTGCAAACCCTCTGCGACGGGATCGAAAAGTCCGGCAACCGGCGCCGCGCCGCCTGATCCAGCGCGCACCCGCCGATCCACCGGGGCGTTGCACGCCCTCCCCGGCCTGTCGCCCTGTGTTCACGGGACGATCGACGACGCCATCCAGACGACACACGACAACGGTGCCAAATTCAAAAGGGAGAGTTACGGGATGTCCAATCACTCGACACTGAAGGATCAGGTCGAAGAACTTGTACTGGAGGAGGCGGATGCTCTCGACCAGCGACGCTGGGAGGACTGGCTGGCTCTTTACGAGGAAGACGCCACATTCTATGCGCCCGCCTGGGAGGACGACGATGACCTCACCAGCGACCCACACAATGACATCTCACTGATCTTTTGCGGCAGCCGGGCACGCATGGCGGACCGCGTCTGGCGCATCAAGTCGGGGCTGTCTTCATCGCTGCTGCGAATGCCTCGAACCTGCCATCTGGTCACCAACATCCGCGTCGCGCAGCCATCCGGTGAGAATATCAAAGCGACCGCTAATTTCCGGGTCGAGACCTTCAAGCATGAAGAGAAACGGTCCGACGCTTTCTTCGGACGTTATCTGTACGATCTAAAACAGCATCAGGACCGGATGACCATCCAGCACAAGAAAATCATCGTCTATAACGACATCATTCCTCGACAGATGGATATCTTCAATATCTGATCGGCACAGGTTCTGTCAGCCATGTACGACCAGGGCCGCGCACGCGGCCCTGGTCGTACTGAACCGTCCGAGACCGAGCTTACTTCCGCTACCGGTCAGTTCAAGCGGAAGAACCGCCGGGCGTTATCACCCAGCAGCTTGTTTTTGTCCTCGATCGAGACATCGGCAATCTCGTACGCTTCCTCGATCTCTTTGCGCACCGCCTTGAAGTCCACCTCGTGGGGATAGTCGGTCGAGAAGGCGAAAGCATCCGCACCCACGCGTCTCATGAGATGAGGCAAGGTCCCTTCACCCGGCTCGCAACCGATCAGGATCTGACCACCACCGAGATAGTCCTCGAACGTCCGGTAGGCACCCATCATGCCCAGTTCGGCATTGCGTGCCATGCGATCAAGCAGAATCGCGGTCCAGGCACACCCCCCCTCGGCATACGCCACGCGCAGATCGGGATACTTCTCGAAGACGCCTGAATGGAC
>JAYZWP010000283.1:0-2734 GCA_036142245.1 Pseudomonadota bacterium
TCACCACCAGAATCCCCGCCCGTAAGCCGTCGTGCGCCATCTGCATCCCCCCTCCGAGTCGTCGTGATCAGCGGACCCGCCGCTGCGCAGCCCAACCCGGCCCCGGCCGCCGGTGCGTGGGCCTACTCGAAAATTTTTCTGGCGCGCTCGTAATCCTGCGCCGTATCGATCCCGCCCGGCGCGCTGTGCCGCGCCAGGTCCACGTGGATGCGGTGGCCATACCAGAGCACCCGCAACTGCTCCAGCGCCTCCAGTTGTTCCGGCGGGCAGGCAGGCCAGGAGACGTAATCGAGAACAAACCGCGCCCGGTAGGCGTAGATGCCGAGGTGGCGCTGCCAGACGAACTCCTGCGGGGCGCGATCGAATCCGTCCCGCGCCCAGGGAATGGCGGCGCGGCTGAAGTAGAGGGCGTAGCCGTCGCGGTCGGTCACCACCTTGACGACGTTGGTGTCGTGCACCTGCGCGCCGTCGCCCGGAACCGGTTCGGCAAGGGTGGCGACCGATGCCGCCGGCCGGGCAGCCAGGTTACGGGCCACCTGGTCGATGTTTTCGGGTGGCAGGAAGGGTTCGTCGCCCTGAACGTTGACCACCAGCTCATCGGACGGCAGGTCACAGGTGAGGATTACCTCGGCCAGGCGCTCGGTTCCTGACCGATGATCCGGCCGCGTCAGACAGACTTCGGCGCCAAAGTTCGCTGCCGCTGCCGCGATACGCTGATCATCGGTCGCGACGATCACGCGGCTGGCGGTACTCGAGGCGGCCTGTTCATAGACCCGCTGGATCATCGGCCGGCCGCCGAGTTCGAGCAGGGGTTTTCCCGGCAGCCGGCTCGACGCGTAGCGGGCCGGGATGATCACGACAAAGCTCAGGAAGGGATCTCCTCGTCCGGTTCCAGGCGGCGTGCCTCGTCCACCAGCATCACCGGTATACCGTCACGGATGGGGTAGGCGAGCCGTTCGGAACGGCTGATCAGTTCCTGCTTTTTCTCATCGTAGACAAGGGGTCCCTTGCTGACGGGACACACCAGAATCTCAAGCAGCTTCTTGTCCATAGGTATCGGTAATCCCGGTGAGTCGGTCGAGAATCTTGCTGTCCAGTTTGCCGTCAATTTCCACGGAGAACCGCAGCACCCAGAAGCGGGAATCGGCGAACTTGACGCATTTTACGGCGTCCTTGTCGGTCATCACGACCGGCAGGGAGTCGGCGAACCGCACATCCGCCGCCGTGAAAGGATGATGATCGCGAAACGGGTGCTCGATCACTTCCATCCCGGCGGCGCGCAACTGGGCAAAAAAACTGGACGGATTACTGATCCCGGTGACCGCGTGCACGGTGTGGCCGGCGAACTCCTCCGGGTCGTGGCGCAGCGCGGCGTCGGTCATGCTCACCAGTGAGATGTCGACCATCCGCATCGGGTATTCGGTGGCGGCCCCGCGCCCTTTCACCACGGTGAAATCGGCCTCGCGCAACCGCCCGGGCAACTCACGCAGCGGACCGGCCGGCAGCAGCCGCCGGTTGCCGAAGCGGCGCACCCCGTCCACCAGCACGATTTCGATGTCCCGGGCCAACCGGTAATGCTGCAGCCCGTCGTCACAGACGATCAGGTCGCAATGGTTGTGTTCCAGCAGGCCGTACCCGCCGCGCACCCGGTCGGGATCCACCACCACCGGACAGCCGCAGCGCTGCGCCAACATCACCGGCTCGTCGCCAACGATGCGCGGGTCGCTGTCCGGACGCACCTGCTGGGGCCAGAAACTCGCCGCACCGCCATGTCCGCGGGAAAGAATGCCGGGGTAGTACCCGTTGGCCTTGAGCAGTTCGACCAGCCAGATGACGAAAGGGGTCTTACCGCTGCCGCCCGCGACGATGTTTCCCACCACGATGACCGGCACCGGCAAGGTGGTCGCAGGCAGCAGTTTGCGGCGGTAACCCTGGCGCCGCAGCCAGGTCACGAGCCCGTATACCCAGGAAAGCGGCACCAGAAACAGGCTCAGACGGGAGCCCCGATACCAGGCGGCCTGCAGCCGCTTCTCGAGCCAGTTACGCACCCCGGTCAGCCGCCGCGAGACCGCTCAGACAGCGACCGGCACGGCACCGAACTGGAGTCGATACAACCGTGCGTAGGTTCCATCGTGGCGCAGTAACTCGGTGTGCCGACCCTGTTCCACCACCCTGCCCCGCTCGACCACCAGAATGCGGTCGGCATTTTCCACCGTGGAGAGCCGGTGGGCGATCACCAGGGTGGTGCGCTGGTGCATCAGGTTCTCGAGCGCCCGCTGCACCAGGAGTTCCGATTCGGTATCCAGTGCCGAGGTCGCCTCGTCCAGGATCAGAATGGGCGCGTCCTTGAGCAGCGCGCGGGCAACCGCGATGCGCTGGCGCTGGCCCCCGGACAGCAGCACGCCGTTGTCACCGATCAGGGTATCGAGCCCCTGCGGCAGCGTTCCGGCGAACTCCATGACCTGGGCCGCCTCGGCGGCCTGTTCGATCTGCTCGCGGGTCACCTCGCCGCGGCGCCCGTAGGCGATGTTGTTCGCCAGGGTGTCGTTGAACAGGATGACGTGCTGCGTCACCAGGGCGATCTGACGCCGCAGGGACTCCAGCGTCAGCTCCCTGATCGGTACGCCGTCGAGCAGAATTTCGCCGCCATCACAGTCGTAGAAACGCGGCAGCAGGTTGGCCAGGCTGCTCTTCCCGCCACCGGACGGACCAACCAGGGCGAGGGTCTGACCCG
>JAYZWP010000284.1:0-2917 GCA_036142245.1 Pseudomonadota bacterium
GAGGCGGTCGGGCTGGGCGTCGCGGCGGCGATGAAAGCGGGCGACTGGTGCTTCCCCTCCTACCGTCAGCTATCGACCCACCTGTATTGGAATGTGCCGCTGGAGCGAGCCATGGCGGGGCTGATGGGCAACGCGCCGGAACATGTGCGCGAGCACCTGCCCGTGGCACCCGAGGACGCCCCCGAGGTCACCTTCATCCCCTACGCGGTGTTTCTCGGCACCAATGTCCCCAATGCCGTCGGCAGCGCCCTGGCGGACAAGCTGAACGGGCGCCGGCAGGTCACCTTCGCCTTCGTCGGGGAAGGGACCACCAGCGAAGGGGACTTCCACGACGGACTCAACTTCGCGGGCGTACTGGAGACCCCCTGCGTGGTCATCGTGCAGAACAACCAATGGTGCATCTCGGTTCCCTCAGCCCGGCAGACCGCCGCCGCAACCTATGCCCAGAAGGCGATCGCCTACGGTCTGCCCAGCGAAAGGGTGGACGGTAACGACCTGTTCGCCGTATATGACGCTGCCAAACGTGCCGCGGACCGCGCCCGCAGCGGCAAGGGCGCGACCCTCATCGAGGCGGTGACCTACCGCGTGCTGGATCACAACACATCCGACTCGTCCGCGGTGTATCGCACCGAGGATGAGGCCGCCTACTGGCAAACGCTGGACCCGCTGGAACGGTTCGAGCGGTACCTGACATCCAAAGGCGTGCTCAAGGAGCAGGATCGGGAGGCGATCTGGAAACGGGCTGAAACGGAGCTTCGCGAGCGGATCGACCGCGGTCGGGGGGTACCGCCCACGCCGCCGCAGACCATGTTCCTGAGCCATCTCCACGGCGACCCGGGCTGGAGTGTGCGCCACCAGCAGGCGGAACTGGACGCCGAACTGGCCGGCGCAAACCCCTTCGTCGATTTCACCGGGGAGGGCCTGCAATGAACAAAGCCAGCGAATCTGTCGACACGATGCAGGAGATGAACCTGGTCGGCGCGGTCAACCACGCGCTGCGCTTCGAGCTGGCGCGGGATCCCCGGGTACGCCTGATGGGTTACGACATCGGCCCGATCGGGGGAGTGTTTCGTGCCACGGAAGGGCTTTACGACGACTTTGGACCGGAGCGGGTCATCGACACGCCACTGTCGGAAAACGGCCTGATCGGCGCCGCGGTGGGCATGGCGATCCGCGGTGAACGACCGGTCGTGGAGATGCAGTTCCTCGGTTTTCTCTACAACGCCTGGGGACAGTTCATCTACACACTGTCCAATCTGCACCAGAAAACCGGCGGGCTGCTCGACGTGCCGGTGACGATCCGCACCACCTTCGGCGGTGGCATCAAACCGCTGCCGTTTCACTCCGAGTCCACCGAGGCCTACCTGATGCACAGCCCCGGCATTCGCGTGGTCTGCCCCAGTACCCCGGCCGAGGCCAAGGGGCTGCTGCTGGCGTCGATCCGCAGCGACGATCCGGTGGTGTTCATGGAGCACACCCGGATGTATCGCGCGTTCCGCGAACCGGTACCGCTGGGCGACTACACCCTGCCGCTCGACCGGTGCCGGCTGGTACAGGAGGGTGACGACATCACCGTCATCGCCTGGGGCCAGATGGTCCACCACGCCGTCACCGCGGCCGGTGCGACGGACGCGAGCGTGGAGATCATCGACCTGCGCAGCCTGGCACCGCTCGATGTGGAACCGCTGCTCGACTCCGTAAAGAAAACCGGCCGCTGCGTGATCGTCCATGAAGCGCGCCGCACCGCCGGCCCGGGCGCGGAGATTTCCGCCCTCATCAACGAATACGCCCTGGAGTGGCTGAAAGCGCCGGTGAAGAGGGTCACCGGTTTCGACATCCACTTCCCCGACAACCAGACCGAGGACGCCTACCTGCCAGGCCCGGTACGTATCGGCGCCGCACTGGATGCGGTGCTGGGCTATCAATTCTAGGAACCATCACGATGAAGGTTGAATTTCGCCTGCCTGACGTCGGCGAAGGGATCACCGAGTCCGACATCCTGAAGTGGCACAAGGCGCCGGGTGACCCGGTCAACGAAGACGAGTTGCTCTGCGAAATCGAAACCGACAAGGCGGTCGTGGAACTCCCGGCGCCCTGCACCGGCACCGTGACGCAGCTGCATTTCGCCGCAGGCAGCACGGTCGCCGTCGGAAGCGTGATCGCCAGCTTCGAGACCGGCGCCGCCGACGCGGCTGCGACCAGAACCGACTCGGAATCCTCCGAAGCGCCAAAACCGCACAGTCCCGAAGCGCCGGAACTCACCCACGCCGGACCCGCATCCATCGAGGAGCGCCACCCGCCGACCGCGGCGCAGGCCCCGACACCTGCCGCGTCGCGTCACGCCGCGACGGCGTCGGTCCGGGCAGCGCCGAGCACGCGCAAGTACGCCCGGGCTCAGGGGGTGGACATCACCCGGGTGCAGGGCAGTGGTCCCAGGGGACGAGTGCTGCGCCAGGACATCGATGCCCACGGCAACGGACCGGAGCAACTCGGCGGCTTCCGGCTGGACGCCCCAACCACGGCGATCGCGCCGCGACAAACCCAGGTCCGCACCCCGTTGAAAGGGCTGCGCAAGGCGATCGCCGAGAAGATGGTGCGCTCGGTCACGGTGATTCCCCATGCCACCTCCGCCTTCCGCTGCGACGCCGAGCGGTTCGCCGCGCTGCGCGCCACCCTGCAGCAGCGGCTCGGCACGCGGATTTCCTATACCGCCATGGTGATGAAGGCGATGGTCCCGGCCCTGAAGGCGTATCCCTATTTCAACGCCAGCATCGACGACGCGGCGGGAGAAATCGTCGAACATCATGTGTACAACATCGGTTTCGCCACCCACACCGACAACGGCCTGATGGTGCCGGTGATCCGGGACGCGGACCGCAAATCCCTGGCGCAGATCGCCGCCGAGATCGATCATCTG
>JAYZWP010000285.1:0-6379 GCA_036142245.1 Pseudomonadota bacterium
CGCCTTTCCCGGTCAGCAATACCTGAAACAGCAACCGCCAGTCGCCCGCGCTGTCCGGGCCAAACTGCGGCAAGGTGCTGCCCGAACGCCACCCCTGTGCAAGCGGTGCGGCCCCGGTGACGCCGAGCGACAGCAACTCGGCCAACGCGCCGCGGCTCGCGGGCGTGAGGCGACGCAGCAGTTCCCGCAACCGCTCGCCGGCGATGTCCCGCAACGCGGCATCGATGGCGCCGACCAACTCCGCGCCGCCGCGATTGCCGAAGGCGCGCAGCCACTGATCCCGCTTCGGCAACAGCACTTCGAGCAGCCCGGCCAGACGAAGGTGGTCATTGTCGAGGTGCGCCAGCGCCCGCTCCAGCGGTGCCGACCAGTCGGGCCTGCCCCCCAGGTGATCGAGGCAGCGACGCGCGGCTTCGGCGTAAAGCGGTTGAGCATCATCCCGCAGGTCCGGCTGAAAGCCGAGTCCGGTGGACCAGGGGGCGCGGCTGGCGATGAGGTGGCACAGGCCATCGATGGTCATGATCTGCAGCCGCGCCGGCTGACCGATGAGTCGCCACCCGCGCTGCCGGTCGCGGGCGAGAGCGGCGCCTGCCAACCGCCGGGTGGTTGCCTCGTAGTCGGACGCCGCAGGCACACCGTCCGCGGCGTCCCGCAGTGCCCCCACGACCCGCGCCCGCATCTCCGCCGCCGCCTTGCGGGTAAAGGTGATGGCGAGAATCTCCTCCGGCTCCGCCACGCCAGCGAGCAGGCCCAGAAAGCGCTGGGTGAGCAGTCCGGTCTTACCGGAGCCCGCCGGCGCCTGCACGATGACCGAGCGCGTCGGGTCGATGGCGGTTGCCCGGGCGGCCGCGTCGGCGAGCCCGCTGCTCACGCCTGCTCCTGGGCAACGGTCTGGATACGACACAATCCCGGCAGCTCACAGAAACGGCACGGTGATTCGCCTCCGGGCCGCGGATCGACCCGGGCATCCCCGGCCGCGAACGCCTCGGCCAGTCGGGTGAGCCGTCCGGCCCACCGTTCGCGCAGGGTGTCCCAATCGGCACAGCCCTCCTCCAGCTTCGCGGCAGGATCGAGCCCGTCGAGTTCCCCGACGCCGATCAGAGCCGTCTTGTCGGGCCGCAACTGGTACACGGCCACCCCGGCCGCCTCCGGCAACGCAAGCCCGTACAGCGCAAGCTGTGGTTCCGATGGCCGCTCACCGGCCAACCTGCCCAGGCTCCACTTCCCGGTCTTGTAATCGATCACCAGCGTCTGGCCGGCCACCCGGTCGATCCGGTCGAGCCGCAGGCGCATGGTCAGGGAACCCAGGGACAGACGGGTGGACCGTTCGTGATCCTCGACCACGAAGGGTGTCCGAGTCCGCTCGGATTCGACGAGTCGCTGCAGCACCCGTGCCAGACGCCGGGCCTCCAACTCGCGATGCACCGGCGTGGGAAACAACCACTCCAGATCGGGATCGTCGAGCACCCGTTGCACGGCCCGCGCCACCGCCTCCGCGAGGGCCGCGTCATCGAGGGCTGCCAGCGCATCGCTGTCCCGCACCGCATGCCAGAAAGCGGCAGCGGCGCGATGCACCAGCGTACCGCGCTGCGCGGGGGTGGTTCCGAGCGACGCTTCCGGGAGGGCCGAGAGTCCCAGGCGATGCCGGGCGAACGCCTGAAACGGGCAATCGGACTGCGCCCTGATAAGCGCCGACCCGCCGTGAAATCCTTCCCCCACCGGCGGCCCGGCGCCATCGTGCAGCGCCTCCATCGCCAGCGGCGCGGCCTGCGCCGGATCATGCCGCGGGACGAGCGTCGCGGCGGCCGGGAAATCGAGCAGTTCAGCCGGCTGCGCCGGTGCACCCTGCTCCAGCACCGGCACCGCCAGTACCAGATCCGGAGCCGCCGTCAGAATCCCACGGGTGACTTCGGCCGCGCGCTGCCAGACCGCTTCGGGGGTGCCAGCGGAAAGGCCCATGCGCCGGCGCATGCCCAGCGGCAGAAAGGGGTTGGAGCGTGACGGCTGCGGCCACTGCTGCGCCGTGGCACCGCCGATCCAGAGCCTGTCGAAGCGCATGCCGTACGCCTCTTCGATGCTCAGCAGATGCACGGCACGCGGCGGTTGTGCCGCGGCGGCATCCTGGCTGTCGAGAATCTGCTGCAGCAACTGCACCGCCTGGAAGGCACCCAGGCGCGACTCCACCAGCGCGAGGGAAGCAAGGTCCGCCAGGGCGGCCCGCCACGCTTCCACCATCGCACCGGATTCGGCATCCAGGGGGTGATCGCCGGGCCATCCGAACAGTCGACAGGCGCCGCCGAAGTGCTGCGCCCAACCGTCCGGCGTATCGGGAAGCCGTGTTTCGCGAAGCAGCGTCAACTGTTCCAAAGCGGCGGCAAAGTGCGGCGCATGCCACGGCTTGTCGACCTGCCGGGCGAGCTGGATCAACCGGGGGGCGTCGATCCCGCCGTGCTCACGGCTAACCGCCTCCAGTGCCGACCGCGCCCAGCGCTGCGCATCGCCCCCGGCCAGACGGGGCGACAGCAGCAGCGTGCGCAGATTCCCGTCATCCGCCGGCAGTGCCGACAGCCGGGCGATGGCCAGCGCCCCGGCAAGCGGCGGCAGGGTGGAGGGGGCCACGCTCTCCGGACCGAACCAGTCGACCGGATCGTCCAGCCCGGCGGCCTGCCCGAAGCGCTGCGCAAACTGACGCCGCGCCTCGCCGTTATGCGCTGCCAGGTTTGGCACCACGACGCCGATCGTGGCGAGTGCATCATCACGCCAGGCACGAGCCGCCCATTCCGCGGCCGCCAGCCAGCCCGCCTCCTCATCGCAGTGACGCAGCGCCGTCACCTCACTGTGCTGCGTTGGCGCAGCGATCCGGTCGACCGTCACCCCGCCGCTGCGCAGTGCGTTCAGCAGACGCTTCTGCGCGGGCGTCAACTCCAGAAAACCGTGCAGTTCGATGGTCTGGCCGGCGCACAGGCGCACCGCCAGGCCGTCCCGGACGAGTATCCCGGGCAACTGCGAACCGGTCAGCCAGTTCCGGTCCAGCAGTTCCCTGTCGAACACCTGCGCCCAGCCGCCAAACCGCTGCACATCCGGCAGCGTTTCACCCCGGTCGCGCACAAGCTCGTCGCGGCCGATCTCCCAGTCGACGAGTTGCCGCCACGCGGCATCCACCCGCGTGACCGTGCGCTCCGTCGCCGCCGGGAGATCCTGATCGAGAACCCGCCGCCAAAGCGCCTGGACCTGCAGCGGCCGCAGCAGCAGCGGCGCGTCTTGCGGCAACAGGTCGCGCTGCCGCGCCTCCTGCCACAGACGGGACATCCAGGCGGACCAGGTCAGCGTCTCGGGCGTCTCCCACACCACCCCGCCGGCGCGCCGTTGCTCGGCCGCCAGTTGCCAATTCAGATGACGCGCCATGGGCCGCGACGCAGTGACTCGAATAACAGGCATGGGGATTGGAGGAATCAGCAAGCGCCGGCGCAAACCGCCGGCTACCGGATCGGCACTAAAGATTACGGCGCGATGGAGCCGGCGCAAACCCCGGCATCACTTTTGTCTTGTACCTGCGTGAGTTTCCTGCGTGAGTTTCCCGCGTGGGTTTGCCGGGCTGGCTTGACCGCTGCGGGCATAGCCCAGCGCCCGCCCCGGTCCCGGCCTCGATCTCCGCCCGGCTGCCGGTCGCACCTGAACGGTTACGCGGCATCACCGCGATATCATCCGCCACGACCGCACCGCACACCGTAACGCTTGCCGGCCGCTACAGGCACGAAGGTTGGCCAGCGAAGCGCTTCGCGGCGCAAACCGCATCCCATCCGCGCAGCCTGGGGCTGCCCTGCGCTAACGCTCGCGGATGCTTTCATCCTTGAAGCGCAGCAGTGGACTCAAGAAAAACTCAATCAGGCGACGGTCGCCGGTGGTCACTTCCGCCGTGACCGCCATTCCCGGAGTCAGTCGAACGGGTCTGCCGTCGACCATGATCTGGTTCTCCTCCAGGGTGACTTTCAACGCGTAGACCAGTCCCAGCTGATCATCGGCGATGGCATCCCGCGAAATGTGAACCACCGTCCCGTCCAGAGTGCCGTACTTCGTGAAAGGAAAAGCGTCCACCTTGATCGTGGCATGCTGGCCCTCCCGCACGAATCCGATGTCCCGGTTCGCGAGCATCGCCTCGATTTCCAGGAGCTCGTTATCGGGGACCACGACCATCAGCTCCTGCGCCGGGGTCACCACCCCGCCGACGGTATGGATCGCGAGTTGCTGGACGGTCCCGTCGATGGAGGCCATCAGTTTTTGTAATCCCGATCGCTGGCGAGCCTTGACCAGCTCCTCCTCCACGCTTTGCAATCGGCGGTCCGCCTCGGCGAGCTGGTTCAATACGGTGGAACGAAAATCCGCCACCTGGACGTTGCGCTGCTCGCGGATTTCGGTGATAGCCGCCTCGATCTCGGTCAGGCGGGCGCGGTACGCCGCCAGGTCATGCTCGTGCTCGACCAGTTCCTGTTTCAGGGTCAGGTACTCGGCCTCCGCCGCCAACTGCTGGTCCAACAACTGCTGCAACGCCGCGACACGCGTTGCGATCAGCGGCACGGTGGCCTCGTACTTGCGGACCAGATTGCGGGTCACTTCGAGTTCCGCCGTCTTACGCTCCAGCCCGTGATCGAGCGCCGCGAGCCCCGCCACATGCTCAGCCAGTTCATCGGCCAGCAAGCTTTTTTGCAACGCAATGGCCTGTGCGTCGGCGCCGCGCACCTCGGGAAACAGCGCATCGATGGCCACCTCCCGGCTTTGCGCCAACTCCAGCAGCGTCTGCATGCGGGCACGTTGCAATCGGGTAGTGATCGCCTCCGCCTCCAGGCGTCGCTGGTCGGCGGCTGTCGCCGTCGGGTCCAGTTCGACGAGGACATCGCCGGCCCGCACCTGCTGCCCTTCGGTCACCAGGATCCGGGTAACGATTCCCATCTCGAGCGGCTGTACGGTCTTGCTCCGCCCGCTGTGAATGACCTTCCCCGGCGCTACCGCAACGACATCTACCCGCCCGACGATCGCCCACACCAACGCGACGGTAAAGAACAGCATCAGCAGCCACAGGATGGCCCGGCCGATGGGAGACGGCGGAGTCTCCTGCACCTCCAGCACGGCGGGCAAAAAGTCGTAGTGGACCGCGCCCCGGTTGCGCCGGCGCTCCCGCCGCTCGGCTTGCGTGCTGGGCGCTGCCTCCGGCTGCGGTGGAGACAGATCCATCATGCCCGGCCTGCCGATGCGGTCTGGTAACGCCACAACCGGGCGAAGTGGCCCCCGCCGGCAATCAACGCATCGGGTGTGCCCTGCTCCACGAGTCGCCCGGCCTCCAGAACCACGATGCGGTCCGCGTTTCGCACCGTTGACAGCCGGTGCGCGATCAACAGCACGGTACGCCCGGCCGCGATACGGCCGAGATTGTCCTGGACGATACGTTCCGACTCGTAGTCCAGCGCGCTGGTCGCCTCGTCCAGAATGAGGATACGCGGGTCCGTCACCAGCGCCCGTGCAATGGCAAGACGCTGCCGCTGGCCGCCCGACAGATTGCTGCCGTGCTCGCCGAGCAGGGTGTCGTAACCTTCCGGCAAACCGAGAATGAAGTCGTGCGCACCTGCCGCCTCGGCGGCGCGCACTATGCGCGCCATCCCCAATGCCGGGTCGGCCAGCGCGATGTTGTCCCGCACGGTGCGATTGAACAGAAAGCTCTCCTGTGCGACCACACCGATCTGGCGGCGCAACCAGGAGGGTTCCACCAGAGCGACGTCCACCCCGTCAATCAGTACCCGCCCGCGTTCCGGCACATGCAGCCGCTGCACGAGCTTCGCCAGGGTGCTCTTGCCCGATCCCGAGGGACCGACGATACCGACCACCTCCCCCGCAGGGATAGCGAGGTGCACGTCCTGCAGCACTTCCGGGTAATCGGGTCGATATCGAAAGCTGACGTGTTCGAACGATACCGCGCCGCGGATGGCCGGCAGCGGCGCTCTGCCGGTCGACAAGCGCGGCTCGGCGGGGGTGTTGAGCACATCGCCCAGGCGCTGCACGGATACCCCGGCCTGCTGAAAATCCTGCCACAACTGCACCAGGCGCAAAATCGGCCCGCTGACCCGCGCGGCCAGCATGTTGAAGGCGACCAGCTGGCCCACCGTGATGCTCCCGGACATCACCAGACGGGCACCGATCCAGAGGATCAGCACGGTGGTTACCTTATTGACGAACGCCGCCACCTGGTTCGCAACGTTGGACAAATTCGCCGTCGCGAAAGAGGCTTTCACATACCCGGCCAACTGTTCCTCCCAGCGCCGTTCGAACTGCGGTTCGACCGCGCTGGCCTTGATCGTTTCGATACCGTGGACGCTCTCCACCAGAAAAG
>JAYZWP010000286.1:0-7961 GCA_036142245.1 Pseudomonadota bacterium
TTCCTTTTGGCGATTGAAACGGATTCGCCACCGCCTCGGTTCAGGGTGGAACAGGAGGTGACTGTTCTCATTGACAGGCTGCCTGTCGGCGCGCTCTATCAGGCCGCGGATGGGGTTCGGCTCAATCGAATCGCTCAGGCCGTCAGCGGATACGGCAGCACTCAATACGCGACCCTGGAGGATTGGAGCCAAGCGCTTTTTGCTGTAAGCGCCGAGCAGCTCGAGCACCTTTTGCTTCGCGACAGCGACCGAAACGCGCCACTGCCTGTACTGCTGACTCTGCGCACCCGAACGGGCGACGAACGGCTGGTCGAGCTTTCCGGTTATCGTTTTGATCACACGAAGGTCTGGCTGCTGAATGATGTGACGCAGCGCGAGCGGGACCGGCAGGCGCTGGAATCGCATCGCGAGCGCTTGCAGTCGATCCTCGACACCGCAGTGGATGCCATCGTGACGATCGACAGCACCGGGGTCATCGACCAGTTCAACGGGGCAGCGGAACGCATATTCGGTTACCGCTCACAGGAGGTTGTCGGCAGGAACGTGAGGTTGCTGATGCCGTCACCACACCACGAGGCACACGATCACAATCTCGTGCGGTGTCGGCAGCAAGGGACCGGCAAGGTGATCGGTAACACCCGTGAACTGGTCGGCCGGCGCAAAGATGGCGCGGAGGTTCCATTGGAACTTTCCGTTAGCGAGCCGGACAGCCATGGTCGTTTCACCGGGTTTATTCGCGACATCAGCGGGCGTCTCGAACAGGAAGCGCGTGAACAGGAATTACTGAGCCGCTTGGCACAGTTCGACCGCCTCAGCACGGCCGCCCAGATGGCCGCCGGACTCGCTCATGAAGTGAATCAGCCGCTTGCCGCCATCGGCCATTATTGCGATGTCATCGCCGACGCGGCGGCCGCAGCAAGCAACGGTGACATCGAAAGGCTCGCCGCCCACCTCCGTGATGAAGTGGCCCGGGCCGGGGAGGTGATTCGCCGCTTGCGGGAGTTTGTTAAGCCGGCGGACGCCATCAAGGAACCGTTGCAAGTCCGGGCACTGGTCGAGGACGCGCTGCGTTTCGTTGTCTACGAAGCCCGAACGGCCGGGGTGAACTGCAAGGTTGATGTGGCGACTGATCTGCCCCGGGTTCTCGGGGATGCAGTCCAGTTGAGACAGGTGCTGATCAACCTGGTCGTAAACGCCATCGAAGCAATGGTTCAGGACGGGACGGCGACGCGAATCATATCGCTCAGCGCCGAACGGCAAGCCGACTCAATGGTACAGATCATAGTGCAGGACAGTGGCCGCGGCGTGAGCGCGGAAGACCAGGAGCAGGTATTCGAACCGTTCGTAACGGCCAGGCCGGATGGCATGGGGCTGGGTTTGCCTATCTGTCGCAACATCATCGAGGCTCACGGTGGTGAACTCTGGGCGGAACCGAGCGAGATGGGCGGCCGATTCTGCCTGACGTTACCGGCTGCATGAAGGGGTGATTGGATGCCGCAGCTGCACCAGCCACTCGTGGCGCTTGTAGACGACGATGAATCGGTTCGCCGTTCGTTGTCGCTGGCGCTGGAAAAACGTGATTTTTGTGTCGCGACATTCTCGCGGGTGGAAACGTTTCTGGAGTGGGAGTCACTCAACGCCGTGGACTGCGTCGTGTCCGACCTCAGCCTGCCCGGTTTGGGAGGGTTGGAACTACAGGAGCGACTCATCGGGTGCGGCCACGGGTTGCCGATCATCTTTATCACCGGGAAGGGAGATATCCCCTCCAGCGTCGCCGCGATTAAAAAAGGGGCGGTCGATTACTTGGAAAAACCCTTCCGCCTGAACCTGTTGATCGATCGCATCAACGAGGCCATTGATCTGAACGGCCAACGCCGGCAGGCGGACGCGGAAAGGTCGGCCGTTCTCTCCCGATACCGGCGGTTGACGCCGCGGGAACGGGAGGTAATGGGTCTGCTGATAGCTGATCCGGGTGCCGCGTCCAGCAAGCAGATCGCCCGGCGACTGAATGTGAGCCACCGTACAATAGACCATCATCGGGCGCGGGTATTGGAAAAGATGGAGGCGCGCTCATTGCCGGAATTGGTAGCTATCGCCCGGACCCACCTCGATGCAGAAGAACCGGACCGGAGCGATGTTGGCTGAGATCCGTCATTTCGTGGCGTAAGACGGGCCGGTCTTCGCCCCGGTTGCTGTACTTTCTGCCGGATCGGGCTTGTCGGTAACGGTCTGGTGGGGTGGCCGAAGGGCGGAGTGCTTCACTCGCGTCAAAGAGCATCTTGCAGGTTCTTGAGTTGCTGCCATTCGGTTGTAAGCCAGACTTCCGGGTGGGCGTCACCGGCGGTGCGTATCAGTGGGGCGTAACCACTCGGCAAGCCGGCCCCGGACCACGGTCATGTACCCGCTGCTCATCCCGGGAGGCAACACGGCTTTCGTTCCCGGACGTGAACCGGCATCGAATCCGACCCTTCGGCTACACCGGTCGTCACGCCACGCTAGTGATCAATATGCCGACCTTTCTGGCGATGTCCCCCGGACCCGCCATATCTGACGCGCTGCCGCCTCGACCAACAGGCTTGCCGCGCCGGGTGTGACCGGGTGGAACATCCGTGAAATATCCGCCGCGTGGTAAATCACACAGTGGGAATCCCCCCCGACCTCGATCAGGATGTCTCTGCCGCGGGGATGTTCGATGAGCGAAAGGCGCCGCAGCGGCTGGCTTCGCGGACGCGGAGCTTCGGCAGCCGTGGGCGGGAGCGGCGTGTCGTTGATAGGGCGGCTGGATGGGGCATGTTCCGCCCGCGTCACACCGATTAGCTGCCCTCGATAGGTTTCAGTGAACTCCTCGCAAAAGGCGTACCACTCTCTGGCAGACACTTCCGACAATCGTTTCCGGTGGCGCGGTGCTTGGTCGGCACTCCGTCGCAGGCGCTGATCAGAGCTGGACCGGGCTGAGTTTTGCGCATCGTTCTGCTCAGTGCTCTGGCCATACCAGGTTCGAGCGAGCTGCCGGCAGACCTCGAAATCAGTCACTTCCTCGAATTCCCGGTACGCTTGGCCTATGCCGACGAAGGGTGTCGGTTCGTCAAGACAGATGACCTCATCGGCCAGGGCACGCAGTTGAGTCGCCGTTTCTCGAGGAGCGACCGGCAATGCCAGGGTGATTCGTGCCGGTTGCGCGAGTGCCACCAGTCCCAAAGCCGCCCGCGCCGACATTCCGGATTCCGCTCCATCGTCAACGAGAATCAGCCGTCGCCCGGTAAGCCGAGGCTTAGGCCGACTACCTCGATACAGCCGTTCGGTCTGCTCGAGACTTCTGCCTTGCCGAACGAAGTGCTCCCATAGCTGCTCATCCCGAAGCCGCAGGGCGTTGGCCAGGAGTCGATCGATCGCCCATGCCCCACCGTACGCCATGGCGCCGAGGGCCCGATCCTTGTTCCGCGGTGCTGGCAGTTTTTTGGTGAGGATCACGTCGAGAGGAGCGCCGAGTCGATTGGCTATTTCGACGGCAACCGGCACGCCGCCCCGGGTGATGGCGCAGACCAGCGGCGTTTCGCCGGCCACCTGGCCCGCAAGGGCGTATGCGAGACCACGCCCGGCGCTGGAGCGGCTGCGCAGGAGTGTCATGCCGTAGTTCCGCCTGGTCGATGAGTGTCAGGCCCGCAAGGCGGAATTTTTCATCCGATCGCCAGCAAAGGCAGTGTCACACAAGATTTTTCTCGCTCGCAGACAAGGCGGGTCAAACAGATGTTTCGCAGCGCCGGGTACGGGTCATTCGGCTGCACCGGTTGTCCTGGATGGGGTTCACTCCATGGACGCCTATCTGATGACGGAAAAGGCAGGTTTGTCGTTGACGGTGGTCAGGTGGAGGCGGTCCGGTCAGCTTCTCGATGCCGCGTCCGGTTAGCCGTATCAGACGTGATTTCAATCAGATCCGCTCCGCGCCTTTGGCGGAGATAATTTCGTAATGACAGATTTGTTCAGGGAGCGTGCATTCGGTCGGATCGTCGGGATCGGCAAGGATCATCCGCGGAGGACTTGGGCCTGACGACAAAAAGTGGATGTTCAGCGGCGGCATTGTCTCCGCAGGATATCGGGAATCAGCAGTGCCGCCCGGTCAGATGCTGACTCTTCAGCCGATTTCAGGTCACCGTTGATGGATCCCGCCTGCGTGGCCTTGCCTGGGGCGAGTTGGTTGACGTATCGCGCCACAAGCCCACCGTGGAGGTAAAAGGTGCCACCTACACCGAGCTGGCAGTGACGTCGGGCGACGAGGGTTGGCTGGCGCAGTGTGTTGTCGATGTGTAGACGTCTTCCCTTGTAACCGATGGACCTTTCCCGTCTCGCCCGCCGTTCCGACCACGAGTGGGTCATTGAGCCTATCGGTGCCATGCGGGCCGCTATCAACTGCGCGCTGGCCAATCGGCAGGTTATACCCAGCTTGCCCGACAGGCCTTTGCGGCGGTTCTGCCGGAGGCGGAACCGCCTCTGCTGTTCGACGTCTTCCATAACACCTGCAAGCTGGAACGCCATGTGGTCGATGGTACGGAGCGGGAACTGTACGTGCATCGCAAGGGTGCGACACGGGCGTCGGCACCGGGTCATCCCGATCTGCCCGCCGTGTATCAAAGTACCGGCCAGCCGGTCTTCGTCGGCGGTACCATGGGAACCGCCTCTTTTATCCTTGCGGGGAGTCGCAGCGGTTCACGGACGGCCTTTGCCTCTGCCTGCCACGGCGCCGGACGTGCCATGAGCCGGCGTCAGGCGCTGCGGCGTTGGCGGGGGCGGCAGGTCGTTGAGGATCTCGCGAGCCGGGGCATTCTGGTGCGCAGCCCCTCCCTGCGGGGTGTCGCCGAGGAAGCCCCCGGCGCCTACAAAGACGTGGTTCGTGTCGTCGATGTTGCTGATGCGGCAGGCCTGGCCCGCAAGGTGGCGCGGCTCGAGTCGCTTATCTGCATCAAGGGTTAAAAGGGCACTGGGCGGCGTCCCAAAAGTTGACGCCGTTGAGGAAAAACGGGTTTCGACATCAATCTACTATCCCAAACCATGACAGTTATCGCAGACAACGTCACTTCGTTGTCGCAGCCTGATAGCTTCGACGAGCCGACGGCTTCGGTGGAGGTGATAGAAACTCACATCTCCTGGGTGTTTCTGACCGATCGCTACGCCTACAAGCTGAAGAAGCCGATTCGTTATGACTATCTCGATTTCACAACCCTGGCGGCGCGCGAAAGGAACGCCCGGGACGAGGTTCGGTTGAATCGGCGGCTGGCACCGGATGTGTATCTCGGGGTTGTGCCGCTCAACACGGCGCCATCAGGCAAAGTGTGCGTCCGGGGCAGCGGTGACATTACCGACTGGCTGGTGAAAATGCGGCGGCTGCCCGGTGACCGGATGCTGGATGTGCTGATTCGGAATGGCCGATTGCAGCTTGCCGATCTGGACGGATTCGCCGATAGGCTGTTCCACTTCTACAGTCACGAGCATTCCATCCCCTGGAGTGGTGCGGAATACCTCCAGCGTCTTCGGCAGGATGTTGCCCGAAATGAAAACTTCTTTTGCCGACGCGCCCCGGAGGGTGATCTGCCACCGGACGCGTTTGATGCCTGTGCCTGGCAATGCGAATATCTGGACAGTGCGGGCGAATTGCTCGGGCAGAGAGCCGAGGCGGGACGTTTGATCGAGGCGCACGGTGATCTTCGGCCGGAGCACATTTGCCTGGAAACACCACCGGTGGTGATCGATTGCCTCGAGTTCGATCGGCAATTGCGGATACTCGATCCGGTGCACGAAATCGCCTACCTGGCCCTGGAGTGCGAACGACTCGGCAACGATCGTGTGGGGAACCACCTGTTGGATCGTTACAGGAAATCAACCGGTGATGAGTTCGACGCGTCGCTGGTCGACTTTTACAAAAGCTACCGCGGTTGTCTGCGAGCCAGGCTGGCTCTCGC
This sequence comes from Pseudomonadota bacterium, assembly GCA_036142245.1. Classification (GTDB taxonomy): domain Bacteria; phylum Pseudomonadota; class Gammaproteobacteria; order Immundisolibacterales; family Immundisolibacteraceae; genus JAYZWP01. The sequence continues at coordinate 5,955 of JAYZWP010000286.1, forward strand.
TCATCTCGAAGATGGCGTCATCAATCACGCGGAGAAATGGCGCCGGCAGGCGAGGGACTATAGCGCTCTTGCCATCCGTCACGGCGCAAACCGGGCCGTCGGCCCGAATCAGTCGCGGTGCGACCGGTAGCCGTCGTTTTGCGGTCAGGTCGTACCATCGGCCAGTAATTCCACGAGGGAGTCACCGGAATGGATGCGGCGAATGGCCTCCGCCAGCAGTGGCGCGATATCCAGTACGGTCAACTTGTCTTCGACGGCACTGCCGACGAGGCGCCACGGCCGTACCGAGTTGGTGACCACCAGACGGTCGATTGCCGGGTCCGCCAGCATCTCACGCGCGTGGTGTGCAAACAGCCCGTGGGTCGCCACGGCATGTACCACCGTTGCCCCGGCGGCCTTGCAGGCGCGCGCCGCCCGGACGATGGTGGTGCCGGAACTGATGAGATCGTCGAGGATGACTGCCTGGCGTGACGCGACCTCGCCGATCAGACCCTCTCCCGACACCACGCCCCCCTCGCGATGTTTGCGCACGAAGGCGTCCGTGACCGGCCGGCCCGACTCCTCCGCAAGGCGTCGACGAAACCGTTCCACCCGCTTTACCCCACCCACATCCGGCGACACCACCGCCAGGTCCGCGGCGCCGACCTGTTGCAGCAGTTCGCGTGCGAACAGACCCTGGGCATCCAGGTGGTCGGTGCGGCAGCGAAACGCGTTCTGAAACGCGGCCAGGTTGTGTACGTCCAGAGTCACGACGCGATCGCAACCCACCGCCTCCATCATCCGCGCCACATACTGGATGGTTACCGGGTCCCGGGGCTGGGTCTGGCGGTCTTTGCGGGCGTAGCAGAGGTAGGGTGCCATCACGGTAACACCCGATGCGCCCGCCTGACGCAACGCGCCGATCAGGAATAGCAGCCGGCAGAGCTTGTCGTGGACCGAGCAATTCGGCTCGCCATCCAGGGTTTGCAGGATCACCGTGGCGCAGCCGCGGACGTTTTCCAGCGAGCGCAGCTTGCCTTCGCCATCCTCGAAGGCTCTTTCTTCGACCGCCGACAGCGGAGTCTTCAGCGCACCGGCTACGGTGGCGGCCAACTCGGCGCTTTCCTGTAACGCAAACAGCTTGACCGGGAGAGGAGCCATGGTGCCTTGCCTGCGACGCCGGTCGAGCAGTCACTCCGGTGAACGCAGGTTTACTCGGTATCCTTCCAGGTCGATTTCAGGGCGCAGCGTACCTCATCGTCGGAAACCTGGCGGAAATCACCATAACCCTGACCGACGCCAAAAAATTGCCGCGGTGTAGACAGGCAGATCAGCTCGTCGACCAGCAGGCTGAATTCACGCAGCGTCTCGGCGGGTGCAACGGGCACAGCGACGGTGATGGAGGTAGCCCCGGCTGCCCTGGCGACGGCGACTGCCGCCTTCATGGTGGCTCCGGTGGCCAGGCCGTCATCCACCAGTATCAGATCGCGATCCCGCAGTTGCGGCGCGGGGCGGTCTTCTCGGTACAGCCGGCTGCGGCGTTCCAGTTCCCGCAATTCGCGCTCGGCAATCTCGTCAATCTGCGTGTCACTCAAACCGGCGACACGGATGATCTCCTCGTTCAGGATCCGGACACCGCCATCCGCGATGGCGCCAGCGGCCAATTCCGGCTGCCAGGGGACGCCGAGTTTGCGGACCAGAAGCAGATCGAGTTCACATTCCAGTTTGCGCGCCACCGGCACGGCGACCGGCACACCCCCCCGGGGCAGGGCGAGCACCAGTTGGCCGGTGCGGCGGCAGCGGGGGGTCAGCGCCTGTGCCAGCGCTTCACCCGCGGCGGAGCGGTCAGCGAACTGCATTCAGAACGGCCGTACGGTGCACTGCGAAGATCCGTTTGTTCAATCGTAGCAAGTGCCAACAGCATCGCGGGCGAGAGGTGGGTGGGGGGCCGAACCCGGGGGCCCCAAACCCGCCCCCCAAATAAAACAAAAACCCGAGAGGGATGGGGGCGCCCCAATCGGAAAAAAG
>JAYZWP010000287.1:0-4222 GCA_036142245.1 Pseudomonadota bacterium
TGTTGGTCCCCTCCCGGCCGTTTTTGCTGCCGGTGTAGGTGTAGCGCGGCTGGAGCCTGCCCCAGACATCGAAATCGGGGAAGGCGGTCGCCTCGCTGCGCGCCGCGGGTGGTGGTGCCGCCTTGCCCGCGGCGGCAACGGCCGCATCGTCGTCCCCCGCCGCGGCAGCGGCGGTACGCGCCTCCAGCTTGATGTCGTGCACCTCCTGGGCGGTGAGCAGCCCCTTGCGCTCCAGCGCGTCCAGCACGGCATCCACGTAGGGATCCCGGGGCGTGGCAAAACCAGCGGAGGACGTCAGCAGCAGGACGGCCGCCGCTACCAACCACGGCGCCCCGCTGCGCCGCGATTTTCCCACCAAGACAGTGTGATGAATCCGCAATTTCCCCTCCCGTTTTTCCCGGTCGCCCCTGCGCGCCCGGTGGTGACCGCTGACCGGTCAGGTGCCGGTCGCGCGCATCTGCCGTGCCAGCTCTTCGATATCCGGGAACCGATCCGGCTGTTCCGGGGTGAGTGCCGCTGCCGGGATCGCTTGCATGGTGCGATAGAACGCCGCAACCCCGCTCATGATTTCCGGGGTTAGCCCTTGCTGCTCGAAGCAGGCGGCGATCTCCTCCATTTCACCGATCCAGCGGCCACACTTGGAGGGTACCGCCGGCAAGAGGCGCTCCAGCATCGGCCACAGGTGCGGCTGGGACTGCTCGAACTCGCGCCGCAGCGGCTCCAATACATTGAGTCCGTGGGCCGCGGCCAGCAGTTCAGTACAAAGCGCCAGAAACCCTTTGGTCGATGCGGCGTAGCACATCTTGAAACCGGAGGCGGCTCCGACAGGCCCCGCGAGCCGGGCCACCTCCAAACCATACCGCTCCAGCGGTGCGACGGCGTCCACTGCCCCGGAAACATAGAACCGGGTGGTCCCTTCCCGGCGTGGCGGCGGGCCGATGATGCCCGCGTCAACGCATTTTAGCCCGGCCCGGGCCAGGCAGCGCTCGATCTCGAGCATTGTACCGGGAGAGACCGCGTTACAGTCGACAAATACCGGGCGTGCCGCCACCCCGGCCGCCGCGGCGGCGACCTGCCGGGCGACGTTCCCGGCCTCGGCCGGCGGGACGATGCTGAGCAGCAGATCCGCCTCGGCGAGCAGAGCCGGCACATCACCGCAATCCTGCACACCCGCCTGCGCCGCAAGGCCGCGGGTGCGGGGAGCGCGGTCCCGCAACGGTGCCACAACCCGCGCACCATGACCGAACAGTCGCGCCGCCACGGCCGCCCCCATATCCCCTACGCCGAACAATCCAAATGTCACAGTGGCCACGCTGCCTCCTTCCGCGGAACGCCGCCGATGTTTCACGGGCGGCAACTGCCTGCGCCGTGGGCAGAGCACGCCCCTGGCCGCGCCGCGCACCGATCAGCCGACGGGTTCCTGTGGATAAATGTGTGGATGATTTGTTTCACGGCAAGCCCGAGATAACCGGCATCGGCCCACTGCCGCACAAACCGACGCAGAAAAATAATTATTTTTCTTATATTCCATAAGGTTGCAATCGATATCTCTTTCGACACATGAACACTTGCCGCTAAACGCACCCAAACAGCCGCCTTTGCCGACCTGTGGGCAACTCACGCCTCCTGGGCGGCCGGCGGCGCCGTGCGGGAGCCGTCCGTGCGGGTTTCCGGTTCCATGGCACCGCCGGGGGGCGCCTGCTCCGGCAACTCGGCGACGTGCAGCGTCGAGGTGGGGAAGGCAACCTCCGCGCCGTACCCTGCGATGATTTGGGAGATGCGGAACAGCACGTCCTGCTTGACGGCGTGGTACTCGGTCCATACCGTGGTCCTGGTGAAGGTGTATATTAAGAAATCCAGCGACGAGTCGGCGAAAGCGTTGAAATTGACCATGAGCGTTCCGGCGGTGTCGATGTCCGGATGGCTGCGCAGCATCTGTTCGACGTCCCGCACGATATCGGGCAGCGCCTCAACATCGTCGTAGCGCACGCCGATGGTCTCAAATATGCGCCGGTTGGTCATCCGGGACGGATTCTCGATGGCGATGTTGGAGAAGATGGCGTTGGGGATGTACAGCGGCCGCTTGTCGAAGGTACGCACCACCGACAGGCGCCAGCCGATGCGCTCGACCGTCCCCTCGATTTCGCGATCCGGTGAACGGATCCAGTCACCGACCCGAAAGGGTTTGTCCAGGTAGATGATCAACCCGCCGAAAAAATTGGCGAGCAGATCCTTGGCGGCGAAACCGACGGCAATGCCACCCACCCCGCCAAAAGCGAGCACGCCGGAAATGCTGTACCCCAGCGTCTGCAGTGCCACCAGCGCGGCGGTGATGTAGACCGAGGCGCGCAGTATCTTGCTGATGGCGCCCCAGGTGGTTTCGTCCAGCGCCTCGCCGGTGTCGACCTTCGGGTCGAGCACCCGGGACTCGATGTTATTGATGAGCCGCACCACGAACCAGACCAGCAGCGCGATGACCGCCAGTTCCCGTATCGGCCCGACGGCCTGAAACAGCGCCGCTTCGGTCCAGGCGCTGATGATGTCCGCCGCGAACAGCAGCCCGATGGCCCAGATGAGGACGGTGACCGGCCGGTGGGCGGCATCGAGCAGTGCATCGTCCCAGGGGTTGCCGGTTTTGGCGGCGCCCCGCTTGAACTGCCGGAACACGATCCGCTCGACGTAGCCGGCGGTCATGGTCAGGACCATGACGATGAACACCTGCGTCACCCAGGCGTTCTCGCCGCTGTAGCGAGCGATGGGCTCCAGAATGGCTCTCAGACTGACCTCCAACCGATTTCCTCCCGTTTTCGAGTGGCGCGTGGCGGAACGGCGCCGGACACACAAAGGCGACAGCCACTAGAATACCGAAGCTGTCCCGCCACGCCGTCCGTGCGAATCGAATCCCGACCCTGCCCCTGTGAGCGAGTCCCCGGTGAACGCCCCTGCTCGAACCAATGTCGGGGTGATGCTGTGTAACCTCGGCAGCCCTGCGGCTCCCACGCCGGCGGCGGTGCGCGATTACCTCAAGGAGTTTCTGAGCGACCCGCGGGTCATCGAACTGCCGTCCTGGCTGTGGCAGCCTCTGCTGCGCGGGGTAATTTTGCCGCGGCGTGCCGCGCGGGTGGCATCGCTGTATCGCTCCATCTGGACCGGGGAGGGTTCTCCGCTGGTCGCGACGACTCGCCGGCTCGCCTCGGCGGTTGACGCTCAACTGGGTCCGGGCACTCTGACGGCGGCGGCGATGCGTTACGGCGCGCCCCGGATCGATGCCGTGTTGAACCGGTTACACGCGCGGGGCGTCACCCGCCTGCTGCTGGTGCCGCTCTACCCGCAGTACTCGAAGACGACCAACACATCGGTGGAGGATGCCGCCGCGCAAGCCCTGGCGGCGTGCGACTCCCCGCCGCAACTGCGTGTCCAGCCCGCCTTTTTCGATGCACCGGAGTACATTGGCGCGCTGGTGGAAAGTATCCATGCCTACTGGCAGCACGCCGGAGGACCGGCGCAGCGGCTGCTGCTCTCTTTCCACGGCCTGCCGGAGCGCAGCCGGCAGCGGGGTGATCCCTATTACGACCAGTGCCTGGCCACGTGGCAAGCGCTGCGGGATCGTCTCGATATCGACCCCGCGCGGGTGGCCATTGCCTTCCAGTCCCGGTTCGGCCCCGCCCGCTGGCTGCAGCCCTACACCAGCGCTACCCTGGAGCAGTGGGCCGCCGAAGGTGTGCGCAGCGTCGATGTGGCCTGTCCCGGGTTCGTCTGCGACTGTCTGGAAACCCTGGAGGAGATCGCCGTGCAGGAGCGGAACCGTTTTGTCGCGGCGGGCGGCGAGGAGTACCGCTACATTCCCTGCCTGAACGACAGCGCCTCCTGGACGGCCGCCCTGACGGCTCTGCTGCACCGCACCCACGGCGACTGGCTGCAGAACGCATGACCAACCTGGACCAGACTCGCGGGGCGCCGTGCGACCCGGATACGGATACGGAAACCGCCAAATTCGCCGCCAACGCGGCGCAATGGTGGGATCCGGACGGTCCGCTGCGCACGCTGCATCAGATCAATCCGCTGCGGCTCGACTTCGTGCAGCGCCAGACCGGTCCATTGGATGGCCTGCGCGCGGCGGATATCGGCTGCGGCGGTGGCATCCTCAGCGAGGCGCTGGCGGGCGGCGGCGCGCGCGTGACCGGCATCGACCTGGCCGAACCGCTGATCGAGGTAGCCAAAA
>JAYZWP010000288.1:0-3704 GCA_036142245.1 Pseudomonadota bacterium
CGACATAGATTTCGCGGCGCTGACGACCCGTCGAAAAATCGGTCAAGCCTTTCACGTCTCCTCCTGTGCAGTGCGCAGCGGCCGCGAAGGCGGTCCACGGCGAGTCTCTCCGTGCCGTGCGCGCCCCTGGCAGTACCGGCGCAAACATCAGCAGCCGCCACTCCCATGCTTCGCCACGACTGCGTTGCCTCGGGTAAAAGCAAACGGCAGGCCAGGAAAACAATTCCTCGAATAATCAGGGAGTTATAGAGAAGTGAGCATCAAGCGGCCTCAACACGAAGGCAGATTTAACAAAAATGTAAAATCTGGATTGCCATATCGACAATCAATTAACATTTATGTAAAAAAGCTCTGCGACTCAAAGGCGGTATGTATGTCAGAACCAGACGTCACCGAGACTGAACTCGCCTACGCTTGGCGTGGCGGCGACGACCTGCGCTTCCCGGACATAGCCGATCTCGCCCGGCGACTGCGATTCGCCCCCTCCCAGGGTCGGATCTGGCTTGACGACCAGCGATCGGTGCTGATGCGCGGACCGGTGTTCCAGGCGCTGCGTCGGGAACTCATGGAAATGATGGGGACCGAGCAATGCCGCAGCCTCTACTCCCGGCTCGGCTACAAAGAGGGAACCCACGATCGGCAACTCGCCACCCGGGTTCGCCGTGATGGCGACCAGTTCGCGGCGTTCGCGGTCGGACCCCAGATAAATGCCCTCACCGGATTTGGCTGGACCACGACCGAGCATCTGGCCTTCGACACCACCTCGGGCACTTTCGACAGCAGTTTTCTGGTCCACGACTCCCTGGAAGCCGACGCTCACTTAAGCGAGTACGGGGTCGGGCCGGAACCGGTTTGCTGGATGTTGACCGGATACGCGAGCGGCTTTTCGAGTGCCTTCATGGGACGCCCGATCCTGTTTCGCGAAACCGCCTGCCGCGCCAACGGCGCCACCGCCTGCCGGCTAATCGGCAAACCGCTGGACGTGTGGGACCGGGAAGACCGGGAAACACGCTATTTCCGGCCCGAAGCCTTCATCAACCGATTCAACGAATTCGCCTGGGCCGCACAGGCAGACGAGTCCGAACAAAACGATTTGGTCGGTATATCGAGCGGTTTTTCATCCGCCATGGGGCTGATTCGGCGCGCTGCACCGACCCGGGTATCCATTCTATTCATGGGGGAAACCGGCGTCGGCAAGGAGATTTTCGCCCGCGCAGCGCATCGATTGAGCCGCCGTAACGACGCCCCCTTCATCGCGGTGAACTGCTCCGCCTTACCCGAGCCGCTGGTGGAGGCAGAACTGTTCGGCGTCGAGCGGGGTGCCTACACCGGCGCGACCGAAGCGCGGCCTGGGCGCTTTGAGCGTGCAGACGGTGGCACCCTGTTCCTCGACGAGATCGCCAATCTGAACTGGGTCTCCCAAGGCAAGCTGCTGCGAGCCCTCCAGGAAGGAGAGATCGAACGGATAGGCGGAGTTGATACTTTTCATGTAGACGTTCGAGTCATCGCCGCCACCAACGTGGACCTGGAACAGGCGGTTGCCAATGGCCAATTCCGTCAGGATCTCTATTTCCGCCTGGCGACCTTTCCAGTTCACATCCCTCCCCTGCGGGAACGGCGCGACGACATCCCGCTGCTGATCGAACACTTCCTGAAACAATACGGGGCACGCCACGGGCGGCGCATTCGTGGGTTGACCGAGGCCGCGGTCAACGCACTCCTGCGTTACGACTACCCGGGAAATATCCGGCAGCTGGAGAACATGGTGGAGCGGGCCGTCATCCTGGCGGACGATGACATGGCGATCGGCGTCGAACACCTGTTCACTCCCGGCGACCGTCCTCCGGCAGCCGGGCTGGCCGTCTCGGGCGCCGGACACCTGGAACCGGGCGCAGAATCCTCCGCCGAGACTGGCGCATCATCATTTGCCCTGCCGCCCGGCACCACCCTGGCTGAGCTGGAACTGCGGCTCATGCGCGAGGCGGTCGAGCAGCACCGGGGGAATCTGAGCGCGGCTGCCCGCGCCTTGGGTATCACTCGCCGTCAATTGGCTTACCGCCTGGACAAGATGGGATAGCGGTCAACTATCGGATCACCACTCCCTGAGCACCCGATACCGGTACCGGCCCCGCTCCGGGACCGACTCCACCAGGCAGAGCCCCTCCAGGGACCACGTCACCGGCTCCACTCTGGGCGGCTCCGCCAGCCGGTTCACCTTGCGCGCCAGCGTGACGTGGGGGCGGTAGGGCCGATCCTCCACCCTGAGACCCTGGCTCTTCGCGGAACGGCGCAGCGCATCGACGAGTTCCAGCAGACCCGGATCGGGGGGGTCATCGTCACTGGTCAGACAGAGAATCTTCGCCCGGGGCCAGAACTCGACCTGCCCCAGCGTCAGGGTCAGCGGCGGGATGGCAAGACGGCTGGCCGTCTCCTCCAACGCCTCCTGTTGCGTTGCCGTGACGCCCCCCAGGAACAGCAAGGTCAGGTGCAGGTTGCGGGTCGGCACCTTGCGGCCGCCGGCGTCATGCACGCACCACCCGGCGATCCTGCCCAGTCGCCCGGCGAGCTGATCGTCCGGCCAGAAAGCGAAAAACAGCCGCGACGCGCTGCTCACTGCGCCCACCACTGCCGCAGTGCCGGGTCGAACGCCACCCCCCAGTCGCCCCAAGCCATTGCCGCCAGGACCAATGCAGCGAGCATTCCGGCAGCCAGATCGTCCAGCATCACCCCGAGACCGCCGTGCACCCGGCGATCGAGCCAGCCCACCGGAGGAGGCTTCACGATGTCGAACAGCCGGAACAAGACGAATCCGAACAGCGCCAACCGCCAGGACCAGGTAAAGAGTAGAACCGCCAGCAGGTAGCCGACGATTTCATCCCAGACCACGCCGGCATGATCCGCGACCCCCAGATCCCGACCGGCCCGCCCGCAGATCCAGACTCCGGCCACCGCCAGCGACAGCACGACGGAGCACCGGGCGACCAGATCCAGTTGTGCCAGCGACCAAGCGAAAGGTACGGCGACCAAGGTGCCCCAGGTGCCCGGCGCCGGGCGCAACAGCCCGGCTCCGAACCCGAAGGCGAGCAGATGGACAGGGCGGGTGAGCTTCGGTCGAGGGGGCGCGCTAGCCGTTGAAATGATCGTATCCCTCCCCGGGCAGCGGTAATCGAAGGCCTGCCGCGTCGCACAGGCGCAGACCGGGCTCGGCCTCAATCATACCGATACGCGTGACCGGTTCCCCGAGGTCCCGGGCCAGCTCTGCAATCCGGCCGCGGGCGGACGACGGCGCGGTGAAACAGAGCTCGTAGTCATCCCCCCCGGCGAGGACCGCCCGCCAGGTGCCCTCGCCCCCGGTACGGGACGCGACCGCCGGCGATAAAGGGATGCGATCGCGCTCGACGCGCGCCCCGACACCGCCAGCACGCAGAAGATGTCCGAGGTCGGCCAGCAGGCCGTCAGAGATGTCGATCGCAGCGCTGGCAAGTCCGACGAGCCCCCGTCCCAGCGTGCAGCGCGGCTCGGGATAGTCCAGGCGGCGGCGCAGCAGTTCGGCGTCATCACCCCTTTCCCCGTCCTGCAGGGCGGCTAGACCGAAGGCCGCATCGCCGAGACAGCCGCTGACGTAGACATCATCTCCCGGACATGCGCCTGCGCGGGTGAGGGCTGCGCCGGAACGCACCTCGCCGAGCGCCTGGACGGTGACT
>JAYZWP010000289.1:0-9991 GCA_036142245.1 Pseudomonadota bacterium
AGGCGCCCAGGGAAGCGATCCCGGCCCGCATCAGACCGCCCTTCCAGACGAGATCCCATGTCCCTATTCGCCTCGATCCGACGCCTTCGGACCGGCTGGCTGATTCTGGCGAGCGTGATGATTTGCCTGACATTGGCGACATTCGCGAACAACGGAACCTTCGGGGACAGCCGCCCGTTGCGGGCGACCTGGGAAACCGGGCACATCCTACTGTTCTTCTGCGTTGCCTGGGGTATGGGTATCTGGCTGGGAAACAGGCACCGGCCCAGTCCGCTGATCCAGGTGCTGTTGTTACTGGGGGTCACCGTCGTCGTCGGTGGTCTGCTGGAACTTCTGCAGGGGGCCATGGGAAGGGCCGGCAGCCCGAGCCTCGCCGACATGCGGCGCAATGTCATCGGGGCGCTCACCGGGTTGGCATTTGTCTACCCGCTGCGCGGATTGGCACCGAACCGCCGGAGGGTGCTGCAACTGCTCACCGTGCTTGTGCTGAGCGCGGAACTCTGGCCGATGCTGTCCCTCTGGCGCGACGACCTGGCCGCGCGGCGGGCATTCCCGGTGCTGTCCGATTTCGAACATCGCGCGCAGTCCCGGCGCTGGACGCGGGGCGTGGTGATTCAATGGGGGGATCGTGGCGGCGTGTTTCAGGTGGCCCTTTCCCCGAAGCGATACAGCGGGACTCAGTTCATCCTGTCCAACCGGGACTGGAGCGGTTACCACACGCTGGCGTTGAGCCTCTACAACCCTTCCGAGCATAGACAGGTTCTGTGGATCACGCTGCGGGACGAACTGAGCCAGCGAAACCGCGGGCTGGTGACCGACCGGTTCACCACGGGGCAGCCGCTGGAGCCGGGCTGGAACGAGCTGCGTATCGACCTGGAAGCCGCCCGTCAGCTACCCAATGGACGGCGGTTGGCACTCGACAACCTGCGACAATTGAACCTGTTCATTGAGCGGCCGCAATTCCCGTTTTTCCTGCTGGACGATGTCCATCTCACTCAATAGCCGGCGCGAGGTGAACTGAACCATGTCGGTTCCGGCCCGCCAGTCTCTCGCGCCGCCCGAGATCGACGCACTCGCCGCTGCGCTGGTCGATTGCAGCAGCAGCGATATACCGGCCTTCACGGCACAACTCCAGCGTGCGCGACGACGGCTCGCGGAAGGTCAGCCATCGGATCGTCTGCTGGCCCGGCTGGCCGATGAGGTCGCCGTCTCCCGCGCACGGGTGTCCCGGCGCCGACAGAGATTCGCCGACCTGCACTATCCGGAAGCGCTGCCGATCAGTGCCCATCGCGACGAACTCGTCACGGCGCTGCGGCAGCAGCAGGTTCTGATCGTGGCCGGAGAGACGGGATCCGGCAAGAGCACACAGTTGCCCAAGCTCTGCCTGGAAGCGGGTTTCGGCAGCCGCGGACGGATCGGCCATACCCAGCCGCGGCGCATCGCCGCGCGTGGGGTGGCGCGCCGCGTCGCGGAAGAGCTCGGTTGTGAACTGGGCGCCGAAGTCGGTTACCGCATCCGCTTCAGCCGCCATGACCACGACGACGCGCAGCTGACTGTGATGACCGAGGGCGTGCTGCTCGCCGAGACCCGTGGCGACCCGGACCTGCGCCGTTACGACGCCCTGATCCTGGACGAAGCCCACGAACGCTCGCTGAACCTCGACTTTCTGCTCGGCTACCTGAAACGCCTGCTCCCCCGCCGCCCGGAACTGCGGCTGGTGATCACCTCCGCCACCATCGATCCGGAGCGCTTCGCAGAACATTTTGGCGCAGCGCCGGTGGTCGAGGTGTCCGGGCGCGGCCACCCGGTGGAGATACGCTACCGGCCACTGATCACCGAGGACCCGGAAGAGGCCGATCTGGATCTGTATCAGGGCGTCGTGGCCGCGGTGGACGAGTGCCTCGCCGAGGGAGGCGGCGACATCCTGGTGTTTCTTCCCGGTGAAGCGGAAATACGCGCCGCCACGCAACTGTTGACCGCCCGTCTGCCCGAAAGCATCGAGATACTGCCGCTTTACTCCCGCCTTCCTGACCAGGCACAAGACCGGATCTTCCGGCCCCGCGGCCCGCGGCGGGTGGTGCTCGCCACCAACGTCGCTGAGACCTCTCTCACGGTGCCACGGATCCGCTTTGTTGTGGATAGCGGCCTGGCCCGTGTCAGCCGCTTCAGCCCAACCGGCAAGGTGCAGCGCCTACCGGTGGAGCGAATCGCGCGTTCCAATGCCGTCCAGCGGGCCGGGCGATGCGGGCGCACCGGACCCGGCATCTGCGTGCGTCTCTACGACGAGGCGGACTTCGACGCCCGTCCGGACCACCCTGACCCGGAGATCGCCCGTACCAACCTGGCCATGGTGCTGTTGCAGATGAAGGACCTACAGCTGGGTCCTCCGGAAGGGTTCCCCTTCATGCAGCCGCCCGGACGGCGGCTGGTCAGGGCCGGCTACCACACCCTGCACGAGCTGGGGGCGCTGGACCACCGGGACAACCTCACCGCCAGCGGCCGTTTTCTGGCCCGTCTGCCGATCGATCCCCGCCTCGGCCGTATGCTGCTGGAAGCCACAAGGACCGGCGCGCTGGCGGAGGTGCTGGTGATCGCGGCGGCGCTCAGTGTGCCGGATCCGCGATTGCGCCCCCCGGACCAGCAGACCCAGGCTGACCAGTCCCACGCGGTCTGGTCCGATCCGCGCTCGGACTTCCTGGCTTTGCTGGCTCTGTGGCGGGAATGGCGCGATCAGGACGCCGCGCTGTCGGCCAGCAAGATGCGCGCCTGGTGTCGTGACCGGTATCTGTCCTACCTGCGTATGCGGGAATGGCAGGAGACCCACCGGCAGCTCGCCCGGATGATGGCGGATGCCGGTCATACACCCGCCAGCGAGCCGGCGGACTATGAAGCCGTTCATCGGGCGTTGTTGAGCGGTCTGCTGGGGCAGGTCATGCTGCGCCAGGAACGTCAGGAGTACCTGGGAGCACGGCAGACCCGACTGCTGCTCTTTCCGGGCTCTGGCGTGCGCCGCAGACCACCCAAATGGGCGGTCTGCGCCGAGCAGGTCGAAACCAGCCGGCTGTTCGCCCGCATGGTGGCGTCCATCGATCCGTCCTGGATAGAACCGCTGGCCGGGCATCTGGTGCGGCGCACCTACCACGAGCCCTGGTGGGATCCAGCCCGCGGCGAGGTGTGGGTCATGCAGAAGGTGACCCTCTACGGTTTGCCGGTGGTACGCCGGCGGCGTGTGGCGTACGGGCCGGTCGATCCGGTCCATGCCCGCGAGCTGTTCATCTGGCACGCCCTGGTGGACGGTGAGTTGCGCACCGACGCCCCCTTTCTGGCCAGTAACCGCCAGCGGCTGGAGCGGGCCCGCAGTGCGGCGCAAAAACTCCGCCAGGACCGCTTCATTCCGGCTCCGGAGGTACTGTTCCGGTTTTTTGATTGTCGGCTCCCCGCGGATGTTTTCAACGCCCACAAGTTCGCCGTCTGGTTTCGCAAGGCCCATGACCTCACCCCCGACCTGCTCAGCCTAACGGCCGCGGAGATTCCCCTCCCGGAACAGGGCGTGGCGCTGGAGCACACCCACCCGGACTGGCTCGACCTGCCGGGGCTGCGTCTGCCGCTGCGCTACCACTACGAGCCCGGCGCCGACCGGGATGGGGTGACCCTGACAATCCCTTTGGCGGCACTCCCGCTGTTGGAACCCGCGGTGCTTGCCTGGCAGGTGCCGGGATACCGGCTGGAACTGGTCACCGAGATGATCCGGCAGTTACCGAAAAGCGTGCGCCGCCCCCTCCCCCCTGCCCCCAATGTGGCACGCGACTTCCTTGCAGCGACCGGGCCACCCGCCCCCCTCGATGAATCCCTGCGAACATTTCTGCGCGAGCAGGAGGGAGTCGACGTGGTCCCGGAGCAGTTTGCGCCGCAGGGGCTGCCGCAGCATCTGCGGGTACGCTTTGAACTGGTTGATGAGGACGGCGGCCTGCTGGCCGCAACGCGGGATCTGTCACAGCTGCTGGCCCGCCACATCGACGCCGGTCGGCGCGCGCTGGAGCAACTCATTCCGGACACGGCAAAACGCGCTAGCGTCACCGCCTGGGACTTCGGAGATCTGGCCGAGCGGATCGACATCGCTCCGATCCACCCGGCCGGCAGCCGATTCGCGCTGCGCCCGGCGCTGCGCCTCGTAGACCGGCATATCGTGCTGACCGCCAGAACACCGGGAACCGCAACCGATGCGGACCACGCGACAGCGGTCCGGGAACTGTTGCGGCGCAGGATACTGCACGAAAAACCTGCTCTGCTGCCCGCACGAAGCGCTTTGCGGACGCTGACCCGGCAGTACAGCCCTATCGCCGGCGCGACTGTGCTGGAAGCGGATCTGCACGACGCCCTGATCGAGGGGGCGCTGCCGGATGGCGAGCCGCCGCGCTCGGCCAATGAGTTCCAGGCTCTGTTCGACGCAGCGTGCCGCGGTCTGGCGGGTTCCACCTCTCCCGTGCTGGAGCGCAGCGCGGAAATACTCGCCGGATTCGCGACAGTGCACCACGCCCTGGAGCAAGGCGACCAACTCGCGCTGGTGCAAACCGCGCCGGATATCCGGCGGCAGATGGAGCGCCTGCTGGCACCCGGATTCATTACAACGACGCCGGGAGCCTGGCTGCGGCGCTACCCGATCTACATGCAGGCGGCGGCGCTGCGTGTCCAGCGCGCGCAGCAACAGCCCCGGCGCGACGCGGAAAACAGCACCGCCCTTCAGCCGCTGGAAACGCGTTACTGGGAGCTGCCGCCAGCGGCGCGCCAGCGGTTGCATCGTTACCGCTGGCTTATCGAGGAGATGCGAGTTTCGCTGTTCGCCCAAGAACTCGGCACCGCGGAACCGGTTTCGTTCAACCGGCTGGAACGGGTCTGGCGGGACCATCACTGACCCCGGACGCCCCGAGTCGGGGTGACAAGGGTTCCACATGCGGTTCCCAAGGCGCGGAAATATAGGAATAATTAGGGGAACTCCCGCCCAAACCGCAACGCTCCACTTTCGACCGCCCTGTCCCATGAACAGTTTCATCCCGGTCGTCATCGACGTTGAGGCCTCCGGTTTCGGGCCCGGTAGCTCTCCGATCGAGATCGGTGTGGTGCTTGAAAGCGGCGACCCCTACTGCCGGTTGCTGCGCCCGCAGACGGACTGGACCCACTGGGACGAGAGCGCCGCGGCGGTACACGGCGTCACCCGGGACATCCTTACCACCCACGGGCGGCCTGCCGAGGAAGTCGCCAGAGACCTGAACGAAATGCTCTGGGGAAAAACGGTCTACAGCGACGCGTGGAGCTACGACATGACCTGGGTGGGATTGCTGTTCGAGGTGGTCGGACGCCCTCAAACCTTCCGCATCGAGAGTCTCCGTTCACTGCTGACCGAACCGCAGGCGGACCGCTGGGCGGACCAGCGCCGCGAGGTCGTCAAGGAACTCGGTCTGAGCCGCCACCGGGCGAGTGCGGACGCCCGCATCCTGCAGCTCACCTACCAGCGGGTCGTGGCGGACTGAAGTCCCGCCGGGCCGCATAACCGACGCAGCCGAAGGCCGCGACCGCTGTTCCGGCCGCGGCCCCGCACCACCAGGACAGGGATATTCAGGCCGCCGCCTTGAACTCCATCAGCGTGGTACCGGTGATCCACGAGGGAATCGGCTCGTAACAGAGCAGTTCGGCATCATAGCGGCCGACCGTCTGGCGCCAGGCGGACAGCGCCACCAGCCAGTTGCGGATCTCCAGGGCGCCATTGCCACCGTGCTCCAGCACGTACTCGTCGGTCAGGGCCACCAGGCCGTCGATATCGTTGCGCTCGATCTTGTCGATCAGCATACGGTCGAACTCTTCGTTCACCGTCCCCATGATCGCTTCGCCCACCCAGTGGCTCAGCCCGCCCGTGCCGTAAATCACCACCCGGTCGTCCCCGGGGAAGCTGGCTACCGCATCCGCGATCATGGCCCCCAGTTCGACGCATCGTTTGGTCGGGATGACCGGTAACACGCCCGCGGCGATGTAGACCGGTATCACCTTTGTCTGACATGGCCACCCGAGCGTCTTGTCAATCGGGATCATGGTGCTGTGATCGAGGCACATGTTCTTCGACACGGTCCAGTCGAAATCATGGTCGAAGCCGTAGTTCATGAGGTGCTCGGCGAGCGGCTGGTTGGTCGGGATCGGTGCCCTTTCCAGGCCCAGCCACTCCTCGTGGGGCCCCTCGACCGTACCAGTACCGATCACCATCGTCGGCAGACAATGCGGCCCATACAGGCTGTAATGATCATCGCCTATGACGATAACGGTATCAGCCTGAAGCGCTTTGACGCGCCGGCCGATCTCCTCGAAGGTTGCCAGCGCGTGCTTCGCCTTTTTGACATCGGAACGGGGCCCTACGAAAGGGTCCGCGCTGATCAGCGGCACGTGCGCCATGCCGAATGCGCCAACGAGTTGAGCCATGGGACAGGTCCTCGCGGTTGGTGACTGCCAGAGCGGCAATCGCATAGCGGAAATCATGCCACATCCGCACAGTCAGCGCCCCGCTTTCGGCTAAGCTGTGCCGTGTACTACCGCGTCCGGTCTGAAACCGGCATTCATCATCGATCGAGGAGGTTCCCGCCGTGCTAACCGCCCAGGACTTGACCGGCATTTCCGCCATGGTCCCTACCCCCTGTAAACCGGGGCAGGACAAATGGGACGACGAACAGTCCGTCGATCTGGACGAAACCGCGCGCATGATCGACCACCTGATCCGCGACGGCGTCGGCAGCATCGCCGCCAACGGCACCACGGGGGAGTGCGCCGCGCTCTCCTGGGAGGAAAAACTCGCCTTCACCGAGACGGTTATCGCGACGGCCGCCAAGCGGGTGCCGGTGTTCGCCGGCGTGACCACGCTGGGCACGAAGGAGACCGTCAAACAGATGCGCGCCTTTCGTGAGATGGGCGCGGACGGCTGCTTCGTCGGGCTGCCGCTGTGGCAGACCCCCACCATCGAAAACTCGGTGCAGTTCTACGCCGATATGGGTGAGGCGGTGCCGGACATGGGCATCATGGTGTACGCCAACCCCTTCTTCTTCAAATCCACCTTTCCCACCGAGTTCTGGGTGGGGGTGGGCAAACGGGCGCCGACCGTCATCTGCACCAAGTACGTCGGCAACATGCGGGACATGCCGAACGTGTTCGCGGAACTGGCGGCCAGCGTCGAGGCGGCACCGAACTGCGCTTTCCTGCCGATCGACGCCTTCGCGCCGCTGGCCTACGCCGCCGCCGGAGAGCGCATCAAGGGAGTCTGGTCCACCAGCTGCGCCATGGGGCCGGAACCGGTGGTCGCCATGATGGATGCCCTGGCGGCGGGCGACGTGGCGCGCATGGGGGAGATCGCCCACGCGATGCACGATCTTCCGAACCCGTTGGTGGACATTCACAAGTTCGCGAGCTACAACGTCCAGGTCGAGAAGGAGCGCTGCAACGCCGCCGGGTACATCAAGGCCGGCCCCGCGCGCGCGCCCTACCGCGATCTGCCGGATGACTGGCGGGCGGCGGCGCAGGCCAACGGCAAAGCCTGGGCCGAATTTCGCAAGCAGTTCCAGTAACAATCGCGCACCTGCAGCCCAGGCAAGCGATGCGCATCGGCGTACCCAAAGAGATCAAGAACCTGGAGAACCGGGTCGCCATGACGCCGGACCAGGCGGGCGAACTGGTTGCTCTCGGTCACGAGGTGCTGATCGAGGAGCGGGCAGGAGCCACCGCGGGGTTCCCCGACGAGCAGTACGCGGCGCAAGGCGCGCGACGGGTGAACGCCGCCGATGCCTGGCTGAGTGACCTGGTCGTCAAGGTCAAAGAGCCGGTGCCGGAGGAGTACCCCTACCTGCGCGGCCAGGTGCTATTCACCTTTCTGCACCTCGCCGCCGCTGCGCGGGAGCTGACCACCACCCTGCTGGATTCCGGAACCACCGGCATCGCCTACGAAACCGTCGAGGATGCGGGTGGCCGCCTCTGTCTTCTGACGCCCATGAGTGCCGTCGCTGGCAATATGGCGACCCTGGTAGGCGCCTGGCACCTGGCGAAGCACAACGGTGGCTCCGGGGTACAACTCGGCGAGGTTGACGGTGAACGACACGGCAAGGTGCTGGTAATCGGTGATGGCGTGGTCGGAAACCACGCCGCTGCCGTGGCAACCGGCATGGGGGCGGAGGTCACCCTGCTGGGCCGCAACGAGCAACAGTTAGCCGACTATCGTCGCAGCGCCGCCGAGTGGCCGCGCTACCTCTGGTCGGAGCCGGAACGGATCGCAGAGCTAATCGTCGATGCGGATCTGGTGGTCGGCGCGGTGCTGATGCGGGGCGCCCGCGCACCCCACGTTGTCAGCGAGGCGATGGTACGCACCATGAAACCGGGCTCCGTGATCGTCGATGTGGCCATCGATCAGGGCGGCTGCGTCGAGACCGCCCGGCCCACTACCCACGAAGCGCCGGTTTACCTGGCGCACGGGGTGATCCACTACTGCGTGACCAACATGCCGGGGGCTTACCCCCACACAGCGACCCGGGCGCTGACCGCGGCAACCTTCCCTTACGTCAAGAAACTCGTGCAGTCAGGCCTCGGTGCGCTGCGTGAGGATCCCGGCTTGGCACGCGGACTCAATACGTATCAGGGACGGATCACCTGCATGGAAGTGGCGCAAGCGCTACAGTTGACCGACCGGTACCAGGCTTTTTCCGGTACCTGATTCAGGCACCTGCCACCTCGCGCTAACCGCCACCGCTGCCGGCCTGCTTGCGGCCGGCCATCTCCGCCAGGCTCTGCACGACGGACTGCTCGACATCGACCAGCCCGGCCTGCCAGACATCGAGGGTGTCCTGGCCGGCGGCCAACAGACGCGGTTTGAACACTTCATCCGGCGCGAACTGACGGGCACCGAAGCTCATTTCGCAGATGGTATCGGGGCCGGCGAAATAGAAGCCGACCGACCCGGACGGCGCGTGGCGCAGGATGTCCATGGTAATGGTCAAACCGAGTTTGCGCACCCGCGCCCTGGCGCGCATTACGTTGTCGAGATCCGGCGGCTGGAAACAGATGTGATTCAGACCATGGCTCGCGTTCGGCATCCGGCTCAGGCCGATGCCGTGGTGCCAGCCGTTGGCGAAATGGGTGAAGCAGACATCCCGTCCGACCCAGTCGGAGACCCGCATGCCGAGCACACCGGTATAGAAATCGTGCGCCTCCCGGGTGTCACCGACCGCCAGCACCACGTGCTGGATCTCCAGCAAAGTCACGTTCACCGGCCGTGGCGGTGTCGGCATGGAGACCATGTCGGTGTACAGCTCCAACGGGTTACCGGCAGGGTCGGCGAACCGCAGGTAACGGTCCACACGGTCCGTATCCAAGCCCTCTCCGCTCTCCACCGCGACCCCCGCCTGTCGCAGCCGTTGCTCGAAAGCGTCCAGGGTCGCCCTGTCGTCCACCTCGATACCGAGACGTTCCAGTCCGGGATCGGGTGATTGCCTCAGCGCGATCCAGTGGTGCTGCATCCCCCCACGCAGATAGACACGATCGGCAGTCCGCTCGCTGACGTCGAGTTGAACCGCCTCAGTCCAGAAACGGACCGACTCCTCGATGTTCGCCACGCCCAGCGCCACGTAACCCAGCCGGCGCGGCCGCAATACAGGTATCTCCATCGTCTATATCCTCCTCACAATGTCACGCCGGCTATTGTCCGGCATCCGGCAGGCTCCCACGCGGTTGTGTCGGATGCCGCGCTGTCGAAACCCGCCCTCACCGCGACAACAGTCGAACCGGCCGGCAAACGCCGTGGCACCGATTGACGGAACCACCGGACGGAGCGCGCATTGTCACCGCAGTGTCATCCAGCAATCCGATACTGTCTATCGTGTGCCACCAGGTGATCGGTCGCCGTTTCCAAAGATAATTCGCAACGGAGTAACCATCGATGACACGTACTTCCGCCATGTCCGCATCCGCTCTA
>JAYZWP010000290.1:0-6640 GCA_036142245.1 Pseudomonadota bacterium
TATGGTCAACAGGACATCGTAGATCATCGGGACCCGACTCGCTGCTTCGCCCAGGATGCCGCGCACCGTGGGAAGCGCCATGCCCAGCCCGTTACCGAAGGCGGTCGCGAGCAGCAGCGCGCCGAGCTGCGGGCGGGTCAGCACCAGCCACCCCCGCGCCCCGCGCAAAAGAATGAAGGTCAACCCGAAGGTGAGCGCGGCGCAGAGCGCCCCAACCGCCGGAATGACGGCCAGCGTTGCGTCGAGGGGGGTAGTGAACATGACGTCGAGAATCAACGCCGGGGCCAGCAGATAGGTGATCAGCGCGTTGATTCCGTTCCGCAGTTCCCCGGCGGCGATTCCACCAGGCGACCACCGGCGCCACACGACGCCGGCGATCAGCGTCAGCAACAGCGGGGTGAGGGACGAATACATAGAAATAACCAACGGAAATGCCTCGAACGGTTCATGCTGCGGTGCACTATCGGAATTGAATTTGGTGTTTTGTAACACCGCGTTATCACCGTGATATCACCTGGTTTCTTAACGTTCATAAGCGTTGACACCCCGGGGGTGGAATGTTACTGTCCGCGCGGCTTCGGTCGGTAACAGTAATAACAGCCGGGGCCGCGTGAGGTTTGTCAGGCGCGTGCCTGTAATGCAGGACGCAGTTGCAAGCTGCAGCGCACAATCGGGTTGACCCACCGGGTCAACTGGAAAAACAGCCGCGAGGCGGAGCGCCGGGATACGGCCTTCAACCGCTGAGCGGACGTCAAACGGAGAGGGGTCTTCAATGACAGACAAGCGGAATCGCCGCCATGGCGGCTGTTGGCGTTCGGCTGCGCGCTGCGGTGCGATGGCGGGTCTCGCCGTCGGACTGACGGCGCCAGCCGGAGCGGTTACCTTCAAGATGATGGACGGGGCGCTGGACGGCTCTTTCGACACCACCCTCAGTTGGGGTATGTCGATGCGTACGGAACGTCCCAATGTGGAGATGGCCAATACCACGTTCCCGCCTGGCGCCGAAATTTTCGGTGGTGCGGGGAGCCTCTACGGTAACCGGGATTTCGATGACAAATGGGACATCGTTATCAATCGGTTTCAGGCGTCGCACGATCTCGATTTGTCCGGGAACGGCTGGGGCGTCTTCCTACGTGGCAACTACTTCTGGGACGAAGCGGCCGACGGCCAGGATCTGAATGATTCTGCGGAAAATAAGGCGGTGTCCGGCGGAAGTTTTACCGATGCCTATATCTGGTGGCGGATGGGTGCTGATGACCAGTTGATGTTTCGCCTTGGCAAGCAGGTGATCTCCTGGGGCGAGAGTACCTTCATTCTGCACAACCTGAACGACGTCAACACCTTTGACTTCAACAACCTGCGCCAACCCGGCACGGAGTTGAAGAACATCCTGATCGGCACGCCGGGGCTCTCCGTCGCCTGGCAGGCGACCGACTCTATCAGCTTCGATGTTTTCACCCTCTTCGCGTACGACGAGATTCGGGTCGACCATTCCGGCGGCGTCTTTCTGACGTTGGATGCGTTTGGTGATGACGGTGCGGCATTCGCCAATGGCGTGATTGGCCCGGGCATTACGCTGCAGCATGCGCTTGGACCGATGGCCCCAGCCATCCCGCTGACGGGGCAACCGAGCTGTACGGCTCCTGATGGGATTGGCGTTGGCATTGCCCACATGTGTCAAACCGGGGACGGTATCCCGTCCGGGTGGGGCCAATGGGGGATTGCCATGCATTACTATGCGGCCGGTCTCGGCAGCGGTGTCGATTTCGGCTTCTATTACCAGAATCTGCACGACCATGTATTCAAGTTAGGTGTCGAAGCAGGTGATTTGGCAGTCGGGGGCACGACGATTGGACGCTATTTCCGGTGGTTCCCGGAGAACATCGAGCGTTGGGGCATGAGCTGGAACACCACCCTTGGCCCTTGGGCCTGGGGCGGTGAGTATGCTTATCGCCGTAACCAGAAGTTGCAGGGGTCCGTAGGGACCGCGCTCGCCCGTTCGCTTGGCCTCACGTCACTTGGACCAAGTGGTGTCCCCCTCGGAGTTGCTCCCGGTACACGTTTGACTGATGTGGAGGACTATGGGCACCATCAGATCCTGATGACCTTCCAGCGGCTTTGGGGTCCGATGCCGATGTTCGCTGGCGCTGATCAGTGGAACACCATCGTCGAGGTGGCCCACGGCTGGGTGACCGGGATGCCGGACAAGGACACCTTCGCCCGGTTCGACGAGAGCATCACCAACAACTGGCAGGGTTTGAATTTCCTTTCCCAATGGACCTACAACAACGCTCTGTTCAACCGCGCGAATCTGGAACTGCGGGCGGCCGGTAAATGGGACATCCGTGGCCAGTCACCGCAGTTCGGTGGCGCCAAGTGGTGGATCGAGGATCGCAAGCAGTTCACGCTGGGTATGAGCTTTGATTACCGTCAGCGCTGGAAGGGCGGCGTCAGCCACACCTGGTTCTGGGGTGGCGGCTCCAGGGTCTACGGCGACGACCAGACCGGCTTGAACACCGTCCGGTCCAAGGACAGCAGCCGTGACCGCGACTTTCTGGCCTTTGACCTGAGCTATACGTTCTGATCGGGTGCGCAAGTGACGCAGCGGTTTATCGACCGGACTGACGACTAACTCCGTTTCTAACGCAAAGCCCCGCCGCATGGACATGCGGCGGGGCTTTTATTTATGTGGCCAGGTAAACGATCGTTAGGGTGGTTTTCATGGAAGCGGGGCGGAAATGTCAGTACACTGCGCAGTCGGCCACGCTGGCCGACGCGGATTGAATCGTGTGACAGTATCAAGAGGCCGGTTTGTCGCCGGGTTGATCCGCGCTGGCCGGGGGAAGCTTCTAACTGCCTGCTTGTGGTGTGCTGAATCCCCCCCCGGCGCAATGAAGACTTGTCAGGTTGATGTTGCAGGTTGAGGGTGGTGGTCGACGGAATCCGATCGCCGCGATCGTAGATTGAATCCGAGGGGAGGAATGATGGTTCTATCCCGTAACACTGTTGCGGGTCGGCGTGGCTGGCTTTCGCTTGCCGCAGCGTGCGCGCTGACGTCGGCCTCATTTGGTGTTCATTCTGAAGATTATGATGTGCGGCTGGCCCCGGCTTTTACCGGGCCCCAGGTTACCAGCGCGCAT
Organism: Pseudomonadota bacterium; assembly: GCA_036142245.1. Taxonomy (GTDB): domain Bacteria; phylum Pseudomonadota; class Gammaproteobacteria; order Immundisolibacterales; family Immundisolibacteraceae; genus JAYZWP01. The sequence goes on from JAYZWP010000290.1 coordinate 3,141, forward strand.
TTCAACGCTGCCGAGCGTGCGGGCGACCGTATCGTGGTCGCCGGGCAAAGCGGCATCATCCTGTACTCCGATGACGAAGCGGCGACCTGGAAGCAGGCCGAGGTGCCCGTTTCGCTCGCCCTCACCGGGGTCGCGTTCGCCGACGAGTTGAATGGTTGGGCGGTCGGGCACGACCTGCTGATTCTGCACACCATCGATGGTGGTGAGAGTTGGGAAGTCCAGCACTTCGATCCGGAGATGGACATGCCGCTGCTGGATGTTTGGTTTCGTGACACCCGGGAAGGCTTTGCCATTGGTTCACGAGGGTATGTCTTTCATACCACGGACGGCGGCAAGCAATGGGACCTGACCGAGGTCTTCACCAACGATGACCTGGTGCCTGACGCACACCTTTTCTCCATGACGGCGACCAAGTCCGGCAATCTGTTCATGACGGCGGAAGTGGGGGCGCTGTTTCGCTCCGAGGATGATGGACAGACCTGGGAACAGCTGGAGTCCCCTTACAACGGTTCTTTCTTTGGCGTTGCTTATCCTTGTGAGAAACGCCTCGTTGCCTACGCCATGCTGGGCAACGCGGCGGTGAGCGACGATGGGGGGGAAACCTGGGTCCGGAACGACTTTCCGGTGAAGCGGTCGATGCTCAACAGTTGGGAGCTGGATGACGGCACCCTGGTGGTCATGGGTCTCGCGGGACGCATCGTGGTCAGCAAGGACTGCGGACAGACCTTCGTCGACCGCTCTTTGGAAGAGCAGATTGATCTGACCGCCGGACTGCCGCTGAAAGACGGCCGCTGGCTGTTCACCACGACGGAAGGATTGATAACGACCGAACTCGATCTGAATTAGACCGGTTTGGTTCCAATATGTCGGGGTCGGTTCCACCGGGAACCGACGCTTAGAGGGACGCTAACGGGAGGCTTGGATGGCTGGTTTTAATTACGCGACGGCCATGGCGCGGGCATCAGAATGGCTCGCGGACTGGCAGATTCGCAACCGGGTGGTGCTGCAGATCATTTTCCTGGGTATCACGCTGTTCCTGGGATACAACGCGACTTTCCTGCGCATGGATCCCGGATTTGACAAGTCCATTCCGAACAACCACCCGTACGTCGATATCTATAACCAATACTCAACCGTGTTTGGCGGTGCCAATGTCGTCATCGTGGCGCTGATGGAAAAGGAAGGCGACATCTTCAACAAGGAGTTTTTCGGCAAACTGCGCCAGGCGACCCAGGATGTCGAATTCATCGCCGGGGTCGACAAGTCCTCTGTCACTTCCTTGTTCACGCCGCAGGTCAATTTCGTGGCGGTAAATGAAGAAGGCTTCGTGGGTTATCGCGTGGTCAAACCGGATTTCACGCCCACCGAGGAGAATATCGACGAGGTTTATCGCAACCTGCTCCAGTCCGAGTATGTCGGGCGACTGGTAACGCCTGACTTCAAAGGGGCCCTGATCCGTGCCGAGCTCGTCGAGATCAACCCGGTGACCGGTGAGGCGGTCAATTACGAAGAGGTGGCGGCCGCCCTGGATGAGATACGCGCCAAGTACGAAGACGAAGAGGTGTCGGTCCACATCATCGGGTTTGCGAAGTTCATCAACAACGTGATCGATGCCGCGATGGGGGTTGTGCAGTTCTTCGTCATCGCCCTCGTGCTGACGTCGGTCCTGCTGTACTTCTACGCCAACTCGCTCCAGGTTACCGTGCTGGTTATGCTGGTCGCGCTCACCGCGGTCGTCTGGCAGCTGGGGCTGGTGCGGTTGCTCGGATACGGTATCGATCCGTTATCGATTCTCGTACCGTTCCTCATCATGTCCATCGGCGTCAGTCATGCCATCCAGATGACCAACGCCTGGAAGCTCGAAATCATCAACGGCGCTACGAACAAAGAGGCTGCCCGGGAAGCGTTCAACAAGTTATTCATTCCCGGCGCCACGGCGTTGCTGACCCTGGCGGTCGGTTTCGCGGTAATCATGCTCATTGATATCAAGATCCTGTTCGAGTTGGGTATCACCGCGAGCATCGGCACCGCGGTAATGATTATCACCAACAAGTTCATGTTGCCGGGACTGCTGTCCTGGGCAACCATGAGTGACAAGGCCATTAACAAAATCAGGGAACGCATCACGCAGGAGGAGCGGCCGGTATTTCGCTTTCTTGCGAGTTTTGCCGACCGCAAGCGAGGATCGATCGTGCTGTTGATCGCAGCTATTTTGTTGACCTTTGGTTGGTGGAAAGGATCGGGACTGATCATTGGCGACAGCGAGGCCGGGGCGCCGGAGTTCTGGCCGGAGCACAAGTACAACCAGGATATCAACGTCATCGTCAATAACTTCGATGTGGGGCTCGATGAGGTCACCGTTATTGTCGAAATGAGCCGGGATGGTTGTGTCAATCACGTCATCATGGATACCGTCGATCAGTTCGTATGGCATATGGAGAACGTCCCTGGCGTGCAGTCGGTACGCTCGCTGTCCGATATTCTCAAAGTGCGGACTGTAGGCAATAACGAGGGGCATCCGAAGTTCTTCTCGATGCCGCGGGATCAGTACGCGCTCAGCTCCGCGATGCGCAACATGGAATTGAATCAGAAGCTGTTCAACGACACCTGCGAGGCACTGCCGGTGCGTGTGATGCTGGCCGATCACAAGGCTCCGACCTTGCATCGAGTCACGGACGCGGTGCGGGAGTTCGAGGCGGAGTTCGGACGTGATGACGTGCACTTCAGGTTGGCCTCTGGCACGGCTGGCGTGATGGCCGCCGTCAATGAAGCTGTGGAGGCTTCCGAGTTGCGCATGCAACTCGCGCTTTTCTCCGCGACCGCCGTTCTCACCTACTTCACGTTCGTGTCCTTTCCGGGCACCCTGTGCGTGCTGCTGCCGCTGGCGCTGGTCTCCTTTCTCGGTAACGCCGTGATGGTGATGATGAACATCGGCCTGAAGGTGTCGACCCTGCCGGTGGTTGCCCTTGGCGTGGGTGTCGGCGTGGACTACGGCATCTACCTGTTCGCCCGTACCCAGGCATTCCTGCGGCAGGGTCACGACCTGAAGGAGGCTTACTATCGCGGTCTGCGCTCCGCCGGGACGGCAGTGATGTTTACCGCCACGACGATGAGTATCGGCGTCGCGACCTGGGCTTTTTCGGAGTTGAAGTTCCAGGCCGATATGGGGCTGCTGCTCGCCTACATGTTCTTCGTCAACATGATCGGTGCGATCTTCGTCCTGCCGGCCCTGGCGGCCTGGCTGGTGAATGTCGAGCGCGAGCGCAGCCGCAAGTCAAGCGCTGCGCTGCACTAGAATCCGAGTCCCTCTGGGCGCGGACCGCCGCGCCCAGAGGACGGCGACACGTCGGGGCGGCGAAGATCGGCGTCCTCTGCAATGCCGGTTGCCCACCAGTGGGACAGTAGTTGTTCGCACTGGACGTTGGGAGTACGCTTTGGATCTGGTAAGGGCGCAGCGGAATCTCGTTACGCGCCACTCGTGCCATTCCTGCCAGTCCCGC
>JAYZWP010000291.1:0-10506 GCA_036142245.1 Pseudomonadota bacterium
AATACTCCCCTGAACAACTCGTTACCGGCGCGCGGCGGATCAGGCCGAGCGGCCGAAGATCACGGTGCTGCCCGGCGCCACCATGGGTCCGCCGATGCACAGCGCGACCTCGGCCTCCCTGACCTGGTTGCAAGACTCGCCACGCAGCTGCCGCACCCCCTCCACGGCCAACTCCAGGCCGTGCATGTAGCACTCGGCCAGGTTACCGCCGCTGGTGTTCAGGGGGAGCTTGCCGTCCGGAGCGATGAGATTTTCCGGCACGAAAAAGTCGTTCACCTCTTCCGGTTTGCAGAGGCCGTGCTCGACCATCGCCATCAGGGTGCCGCCGGTGAAGTTCTCGTACGCCTGCACGACATCCACATCTGCGGGACCGATACCGGCCATTCGATAGGCGCGCGGCGCCAGGGTCTTGAAGTTGGCCGTCGCGTAATCCGCGGCATTGTGGTAGGTGATGCCGCCGGCCGTCGCGCCCTGTCCCGGCGCGGAGCCGGTGGCCGCGCCGAGGATGTACACCGGCTTGTCGGTGAACTCGTGGGCGCGTTCGGCGGCGACCAGGAGCAGCGCCGCCGCCCCGTCGTTCTCCTGGCAGCAATCGTAAAGGTGCAGCGGCTCGGTGATGTAGCGGGACTCGTCGTACATCTGCGCGGTCAACGGCTTGCCATACATTACCGCCCGGGGGTTGTTCTGGGCGTGGTGATAGCAGGCCAGGGAAATGGCCCGCAAGGCCTCCTGCCTGACGCCGTACTCGTGCATGAAACGGGTGATACGCATGCCGAACAGTTGCGCCGCGGACATCACGCCGTAGGGCATCACGTGCCCCCACTCACCCGGGGCAACCGGCATCTCCAGCGCCTGGCCGAAGCGGCCGAACTGCCCCTGCGCCAGCGCCCGATGCACGACCACGGTGTCGCAGTAACCGGCCAGAATACCGGCCGCGCCGTTGGCGATGGCGCCCATCACCCCACCCCCGCCGCCGCCCCACTGCATCACGCAGTAGTTCAATTCCTTCAGATTGAGGGCGCTGGACAGACGCACCGCGTCGTTGCGGTCGTCGCTATAGGAACTGAAGCCGTCGATGTCCCGCACGTCGATGCCCGCATCCGCCGCGGCGGCGCGAATGGCGTCCAGACAGAGCTTAAATTCCGAGTGCGGTGATTTGCCGCGCTTGTAGTACTCGGTTTCCCCAATACCGACAACGGCCACCTTGCCGCGGATGGTCTCGCGGGCCATGGTTATCCTCCCTCCGGTTGGCAAATCTCTCACCTGCCCGTCCGGTGCCTTGCCGGATCGGGTCGCAGGACGGATATTAGCCCCGTTGCCGGGTCGCCGCAGCGCGCCGGTGCCAACAAATCAGCTCCCGGTCACCGCGATGCCGTTTCTGTAACGGCCTGTGCCAACCAGAGAGCCAACGCAAGGAGGAGTCCAGCGATGATCAAGGTCGACTGCATCAACCACACCAGCATCGCCGTGAACGATCTGGAGGTATCAAAGAAGTTCTATACCGAGATGATCGGTCTGAAGGAGATCGTCGACTCCCGCACGGCAGGATTTCCGCCCGGTTTCAAGCTGCCGCCGGACCCGCTGATGGTCCATTACGGCAACGCCGACACCAAACACCCCTGCCGGCTGGAGTGCGACGGAGTCGAAGTGACGCTGTTCGAGCGCCCCAAACCCAAGGACCCGGAGACCGTCGCCCGCGAGCGCGGGATATTCCATCTCTCGTTCCGCATGGATTACGATCGGGTCAAAGCGCTGTGCGACGATACCGCCGCGGTGCGCAAAGCCGGCTATAACGTCCCGTTCGAGCCGGAAGCCCTGGTATTGCCGGACGGCACCACCTACTGGCGGCTCTACCTCATGGACCCCGACGGCAATCTGATGGAGATCGTCGGCTGGCCACCGCAGAATGCGAAGGACGCCGGCGGCGTGACCGGCCACCCGAAAGCAGCGGCCGGGTAGGAGAGCTGCCCTCGATTCAGGGGTTCCGGTCCGCGGCAGACGCCCCGGCACGCCCAATCACCGACATCACCGTCTGGTAGTGCGCAGTGCGGGCAGCTACCGCACCGCGGCGAACGAAAAGACCTCCCGGGCAGCGTTTTTCACGCCTTTCCGGGAAGGCCTCCCCCCCTCGGACACGGTTCGCTGCGCGCGGTTTTCACCGTGCCGCGGCCACAAGCTGCCACCCCAACCAGACAGCCAACAGCACATAGAGCAGACGCGGCAGCCAGGTCGCCCACCCTTGCGCTTGCCGCCGGCTCACAGCCAGCGCGGCATCGGCGTACTGGCGCAGCGCCTCGTCGAGCCGGCCACTCGCCTCACCGGTCTGCGCGACGGCCAACGCAGTGGCATCCAATCCATCCACGCCGGCCAATGCCTCGCTCATCCTCCCACCCCTGAACAGGGGCGCGCCGGCGTCCTCGATTTGTCCTCTGATGCGCTGATTCCGCGCACTGTTGGCAAGGCACCAGGCACGCTGCGCCGGAACACCAGCCCCGAGCAGTAACGCCAGCAACCGGATAAAGATCAGTCGTTCCCGTTGCCAGTACCAGGGTCCGAAAATCGGCACAGCGAGTTGCAGTTCATCGAGAGGCCCGGTCAGCACGCCGTGCGAGCGCAGCCACGCTGGAACCTTGCGCAGACACGCGAAAATCAGCAGCGGCCAGACAACCCCGCCCGCGCACCGCAGCAGATAGTCGATTACCGGGATGTCACCCCGCGCCAGAGCCGGCAGCGGTGCCGTCGCTACCGCCGTCACATAGACGCACGCCGGCAGCAGGAGCCCCCTGGCCAGGCGCCGGCGGTTCGCGTCGCGCTGCTCCTGGTACGCCGCGAGATCATGCAGCACGGTGCCGAGCGCGCCGCCCTGCTGCGCGGCCTGAACGGCTGCGAATTCGCCGTTCCACCAGATGATCTGCCGGCCGGCCTCGGCAAGATCGGTGCCCCGCTTCAGCGCGCGCCTCACCGGGTGGAGCAGACGTGTCAAACACGGCGCAATGTCTGCGCACAGCGCGATGCTGCGCTCGGCGGGCAGGCCCGCGTCGACCCCGCGCGCCAACGCCTGATAAACCGCCGCGCGATATCTTTCCGGAACGCGCCGCGGCACCCGGGCACCGCGACGGTGGTCGCTACCGCTCGCCGCCGCCTTCGACCGCGCTGTCACGGTAGAGGGTTCCGATCCAGGTGGCTTCGTCAATGAAGCCGGTACCCCAACCGTCCCACTGCCCTGGCAGGCCCTTAACGACCGCCTGCTCCAGCGTCAGGCCGGCCGCCCGCTGCTCCCGCACCCAGCTGCGGGTCGCCAGCAGCATCCCGTGATACTCGCGCAGGTCATCCCGGGTCGATACCGGGCCGTGGCCCGGAACGATCGTTACATCTCCCGGCAACTCGTCCAGCAAAGCGCCGACATTTTCGAGGTAGCCCGCCACGGAACCGCCGGTATCGAGGTCGATGAAGGGAAACCGTCCCGCGAAGAACAGGTCCCCCAGATGCACCACCTTCGATCCGGTAAAGGTGACAACCGCGTCGCCGTCGGTGTGGCCGTGCGGCAGGTGACGCACCTGAATCTCCTCACCGTTGAAATGGACCGCAAGTCCTTGCTCGAAGGTCACCACCGGCCAGCCGCTACGGGCCAGCGGCTCCGTCACACCGCCGCGCGACGGGCGGTGCTGCGGCACCATCAGCCGCGCCCGGACATTGTGGTGGGCGATGATGCTCGCCGCGGCTCCCAGGGCCGTATTACCGCCGGTATGATCCCCGTGCCAGTGGGTATTCAACAGGTACCGGACCGGGCCGCTGTCCAGTGAGTGAACCGCCGTGCGCAGCGCCGCTGACATATCGGCGAAATCGGCGTCGACCAGCAGCACGCCATCCGGCCCGTGGGACGCGACAATGTTGCCGCCCCGCCCCTGCAACAGCGTGATGCTATCGGTCAGCGGGGTAAGGGCAAATGCGGGACTCGGAGGGTGATGATCCCCCGCGAACAGGACCAGTGGCCAGCACACCAGCGTTGCCAGTAACCGCCCGGTTTTCACCGCACCGCCTCCCCTGTCATCCGGCCGCCATCCACGCCAGCGTGGGTCAACCCTCCAGATAGTGATCGAGGATCTTGATGGTCCGGTAGGCCGCCACCACCGTCGGGATCGACAGGTTGAACTCCTGCGCCTTGTCGATGAACGGTTTGACGATTTCGTCAATCTCCAGCTTGCGTCCCCGCGTGAAATCCACGTGCATGGAAGTGCGGCTTTTCATATTGGCCGCCTTGAGTTCGTTGCCCCAGTTCATGAGCAGCGCCACCCCCTCGTCGAATGTCCCGCGCTCCAGGTCGCGGAACTGCGTCATCGGCGCGTAAAAGTCCTGAGGCTCGTACCCCAGAGCCCGGTACACCGACAGCAGTTCCAGAGCGATCTGCATGTAGGACTCCGCCCCTTCGCGCACCGTGATGCCGTCGATGAAGTAAAAATCGCCCCCGGCGAGATTGCTCACCGACCAGCTCGACGCCAGCCCGATTTGCACCAGTTTTTCCCAGGTCACCTGCTTGATGCAGTCCACCGCCTTGGAACTCATCTTGGCGGCGGTGAAAGCGCGCGCCAGTTCCTCGACCCGCGGTGTCACCTCACCGCTCAGTTCACCGAAATAGGCGGTCGCCGGACCGGTGAAGGGGTTGATGCACTTGCCGGGAGCGACCAGCGTGGCCCCCTCCATGGTCGAGGCTCCCACCACTTTTCCCGGTCCCGCCCACACTTCCAGGCGCGGCTCCTTGTTGATGCCGTTCTGGAGCGTCAAAACGGTGTCCACCCGTTTCACCAGATCCTGGGCATCGGCCAGCGTTTTTTCCATGTCCTTGCTCTTGACGCAGACGATCAGGTAGTCGTGGTCCCCCGCCACCTCATCCGGGTGTGTGGTAAGGGTCAAATTGTCCCGGATGAGAAAGTTCCCCTTGGGGCCGGTGATCTCGAGCCCCTCCTTGGCGATGGCGTCCATGTGGGCTTGTCGGCCAATCAGGGTCACCTCCTGCCCTGTGTGGGCAAGATAGCCCCCCACCACCGAGCCCAGACCACCCGCACCAAGAATGACGTACTTCATTTCCTCTCTGCCTCCTCAGGTTTCGTTTATTGAAAAATTCCTGAGCGCCGGACCCACCGGCGCGCAACCTTCCCGCGTATAGCTTATTGGATTAGAGCAGCGCACAGGCGCTAATCGACCGCCTGATCGGGCTTTTCCAGGTTCTCGCGTCCTCGCGAATAAGTACCGTCGGATTTGGGTCGACGTAGAAACTACCGAGAAACTATCGACGGCAACCCGGTTGTGTAAGACCCGCCAGGGGATTCCGGCCGGGATACGGCGGCATTGCTGATGGGCTTTCGCCGCTGTTTCGTGCGGGGGACCCCAAACGCTGAGCGAATCCCTGATCTACATTCGATGCACGCAGCTCGCGCACCCACAACCGGCCGAAGACCTGACTACCGATATTTCCGTTTACTCAGCGGATCAGAACAGTCCTCCGGTACCAAAGCAGCGGTGACGAAGACACCACCAGCCGCTCCGCCAGTCCGCGGCCAAAGGCACCCGCCCGACCACCGTCTCCCGTAAAACCCTGAATGCCATCGCGCGGACCATCAACACCGCGCCGCCAGACACGGCCCGGCCATCGGGGCCGATCAGCTGAAAATGGACAACCTCTCAACCCGAACGTTTCACTTGCCTGGCCGACACCCAGTAACGCTGACTCGAGCCCTGCCTGAACACCTCTTCCGGCAACCGGAAATTAATCGACTTGGTCTGCGCCGCCGCCCCGACCGATCAATGAGGCACCCGGCCTCTCATCGGCGTCGGCTGACGCCAAGCATTGCGAGGAGGCCGGTTCCGAGAAACCAGATCGACGCCGGCAACGGCACCACGGATGCGTTTCCGGAAAAGGTCAACGCCGTACCGTCACTATCCGCGGAGACCGCTTCCAGATACCGGCTGGAGATCGTCTGCCCGTCGTCCGACAAACCCACGTTCACTTGCCACAGCATCCCTGGCGCCAGCTCGGCGAGATCCCATTGCAGAGCGAACTCGACGTCACAGCGGCCTGCGCAGCTGTCGGTATTGTCCAACCGCCGGTTCGTTCCGTTGAGACTGAACTTATCCTCAAACCAGTCGGCGACCTGATAAGCGGCCGGTTCCGACGATGGCACGGGGGAAGACCAAGGCATCGGTACGACCGTCGCAAAATCATCAAAGGTTCCCGACCCGTCAGGATTGACGTGAACGATGAAGCTGACGTCAGTTGCCGATACGGAGCCGGTATTGCCGAAGGTGTAACTGATCGTGGTAAGGCCGGTACCCAGTCCGCTAATCGAATACTCATAAGTCAAATCGGTGGTCGTCGCAGTCTTGGTGGGGCTTTCCGTAACATCAAACGGCAAGAATCCGAATGACCCGACGTACAACCAGGGCACTAATTGCGGTATCAATCCCGTTGCCCCATATTCGATATCCTGGAAGGCACCGCTCAGGAAAATATCTCCTCCCGGCAACGTCACGGCGGCGTTCGCGGGACTGCCCACCAACCCGCCGAGAAAAAGCAACGCCGCCGAAATTTCGGGTAGCACACGATTACGCTGAATCTTCATAAAAACCCCCTTATCTATTCCTTATCAACGAAAGCTGAGAAGGTGAAGTCGTTATCCGAATGAAGGATGGTTGCAGTTATGGAACCCGACCCAGGAAGCTGTTGCCCGGCAAAGAGCAACAGCTTCCTGTCCCCTTTTCCGACCTAATCGGTTTCCGGCGCACTCGACACTTCAGTCAGAGCCACGAGTGGAAACTCTTGAGTAAAACCCGCGGTATTAGGGCCGAGGCGGTTCTGTTCTTCCTCCGATAAATCCTTGGGAACGACAGCCGCGGAAATCTCTACCGCAGGCAACATCGGATAGACGATACCGTCCTGCGTCGGCGTCGGATCCCCTGCCATCAAACCGATCTTCACACCCAGAAAATCGATGGGTGAATAGGATTCGTTGGTAAGAATGGCATCAGCGATTTCATTGACCAATTCAGAACGGGTTTTGGCCTGGGCGGGATCGACCTGCTCGGGCGAAAGCGCGCGCCAGCGTCTTACACCTGCCTGCCAGACACCCGCGTCGTTCATCAATACAAAGGCCTCGCCCGTCGCAGGCACCCTCGGCAGCGCGCGGCCGCTTGCCGGATCGACCAGATCGACCTTCAGCGCACGCGGCAACTGAACCATCTTGTACGCTTCGACACTACTCTTCTCCCCCTTTTCGTTGACGCTGCCGATCGCTAACGATCGGACCGGCAAAGAAGCACCGTCCGGCAACTCGTCCGGAGAGATGAGTTCCTCGGGCGGAACACCCATCAACTCGACAACGAACGCCATGGCCGTCTGGTAGGCGGCTTCATCGCTCAAACTGACCGGCTTGAGGTCCGAAGGCTCAACCGTGCCATCAGCATCCCGACGAAGAAATTTCACGTCGCCGTGCCCGAGGTGCTTGCTCCAGCTAAATTCCCGGTAAGCCCCTTTGCCGGCCTGTTCTCCCAACCGGGCGTAACACGGATCCGGGGACGGATCTCCGCTTTCCGTGAAACCTCTGGAACACTCCTCGTCAAAACTAGGCCGGGACCGGGGACCAAATACGCGTGCGTCCCGCAAAGATCCAACCACGTTCAGGTTTTCACTGACCGGTTTGCCCAGGCGGGCAGCAAGCAAGGATTTCACAAGGCCGGAATTATCCTCGCTGATCAACGAAGGCAACGCGCGTTCGACCAGCGCAATCACCTCGTCGCGGGATGGCGGTCGAGGATCATCCGGGGGCGGAGGATCCTCGGCCACCGCCACGGGAACACCGATTACGAGACTGCTAAAAAAAACAATTTGGGCGATTCTGGGAAGACTCAGGTTGATCATGGTCTGCTCCTAAAGATTCGGCTAATCGAGACGGATCAAACGCGGGACGGCGTCAGGGATTGAAACCGAATTCACCCACCGGATCACAGCCCAGGTATCCCATCCAGTACCAATAGTTATTGTTGCTCGGATCCGAGTAAACATTGTTATACCGCTCGTAATGGATACCGTTGAAAGCGCGCGCATCCGACTGACCCTGTGAAACGGCGACAGGACAAATATCCTGGCAGGTTCCAAACCAGTTAAAGGGGTCATACCACTCGCATCCCTCGGCGTTCGAGTGATAAGAGTTGGTAACCCACGAATACGCTATGCCGACGGAGTGCGCATCGTGCGCAAAGTCCTCGTAGTCGTCGTCGTATTTACCGCGGATGTACATCACCCCGTGGTTTCCGGTTACCACATGCGCGAAACGGCCGTTTACCGGAGAGTCGACCGGATCCCACATCGCCTCCCGGACACCGCGGTTTCCGGCGGGATTCAGATTGTCGTCATCGGCGCTGTAACAGGAGGAGAAATGCAGGAACTCGAGATCATAGTCACCGAGGTGCATGTCGTGGGCGTTACCGCCTCCGTCGAGACCACAGTGTCCCGCGTAGGAATACCGCATCGTGCCAACCCAGTGATCGCCATTGTCTCCGCCATGCGTCGCGATCATGGTCGCATCGGCTTCGTCGGCATATTGATGATCGAGACACCCCCCAATCCAGTCGGGATCACAAAAACGCTGGATGGTCATGGAGCCATCCGTGTACTGACCATCCTTGGTGTGCCCGTGCACCGCCATATGGTCGTACCATGCATCAACCATATCGGGCCAATGCCCGCGATCACCGCCCCCGCAGCCACCAGAACTGGACGGGACGAAATCGCCAATCGCGAATACCTTCACCTCCATCGCAACCGACGGCACTGCAGCTGTCAGTGTGGTCAACACCACCGAGGTTCCGATTGCCGAAAGAAGAGCGTTCCGATTCCCTTTTCTAGTCATGGATTCGACTCCTTACATGATTTAGTACTTATCGGCCCGTAGACCATAGAAAACCCCCATATTCAACGGTGGTAAGGATGGCGGGTAACAAATGGCTTACCGTACAACGATCCACCCCCGCGGACGCCGGCAACAGACCTTGTGCGCATTACTCCCCCTATGAGTGTGGATCGAAGAGACCCACTTACCGGCCACATGCCATGGTCCGACGGATACCACCGTACGGTCTATCTTGGAGTCAACGGAGCGACTGAACAAGCTTGGCGTATCCTCACCAACCCGAACCCTTTTGGAAGACGTATCCCGGCGAATGCGCACACCCGCCAAGAATCCGCCACCGCAGCGGAACCAGCCTGACCCCGCCGCGGAGTCACCCGGCTCCAACGGCGCGATCGAAGCCCACCCTTACCTCGCCCTCGTCGGCGCTGCCCTCTGTTTCGCGGGCAACATCATCGTCGGTCGTGCCCTGGAGGGGATGGTGCCCCCCTTCGCGCTGACCTTCTGGCGCTGGCTGCTGGTTGTCGCGATCCTGCTGCCGTTGACCTGGAACACCCTGTGGCGTCACCGTGCCTTGATCAGGCGCCACTGGGTACTGCTGACGACACTCGGCACCGGCTCGGTCACCCTGTACAACGGCCTGTTCTACCTCGGCGTACAGCAGAGCAGCGCCATCAATGGCGCCCTGCTCACCAGTTCCATCCCGCTGCTGATCGCCCTGTGCGCCTTCGTCATCACGCGCGAGCGGCTTGCCAATCGTCAGGCGGCAGCCATCGGGCTGTCGTTGATCGGCATCCTCGCCATCATCGCCCGCGGTGACCCCGCCGTGTTGCTGAACATCCGTTTCGGCGGTGGCGATCTGTGGATCCTGGCCGCGTCACTCTGCTGGGCGGTCTATTCGGTGCTGCTGCGCTTCAGCCCGCGGGAACTCAGCGGCCTGCCCTTCGTCTGCATCAGCAGCATCGCCGGCGTCATCACCATCCTGCCGGTCTACTTCTGGGAACTGAATACCGGTGCGACGGTCACGATAGGCCCCGCCAGCATCGGCGGCATCGTTTTTTTGGCGATCTTCCCGGCGCTGCTCGCCTATTTGCTCTACAGCAAAGCGGTGCCGGTGGTGGGACCGAACCGCGCCGGGCTGTTTCTGCACCTGTCGCCGGTATTCGCGATCGCGGCGGCGATCCTGTTCCTGGACGAGTCCCTGCGCGGCTACCACCTGTTCGGCGTGAGTGTGATCGCGCTCGGTCTCTACCTGAACACCCAGGGTCCCACCATGCGCCGGACGGGGGCCTCTAAATAACCGGCGGCAGCAACGGCACGATACCGTCGCAGGTGAGCAGGGTGACTTTCTTGAAGGTGATACGGGGCGCTGCGTCAGCGGCCGCCACCCGATACTCACAGGCGGCCGGAACCACCTGCACGGGAACGTCGCGACGCTGATCGTTTGACCGGTACAGATAGAGCACCAGATTGGATTCGATCGCCGCCTCGCCGCCACCATTGTCGACGGTCACGTTGCTGACGACGTGGAGCGTCCTGATGGGCGGATCGCCGACCCAGAAGTGGTCGCTTTCCATCCGCGTCAGGCGGTCCTCCAGCTCCGCTG